>JBFLXN010000214.1:0-3943 GCA_040755715.1 Candidatus Edwardsiibacteriota bacterium | reverse complement strand
GTAAGGTTTTTGTTTATAACGAGTTAAATTATATCAAAAGCTGGAGGAAAAGTCAAGAAAAATAATCAGATAACCTGCAAAATATCAGCAGGTTATGAATTTTACAGAAGTCTTAATATCTATTAGAAAGGAGGTATTATGCAAAGAACTATGCCTTTAATCATTGTTTTTGTTCTGGGGATTGCGATGATGATTCAGTTTTTTATTCCCCATCGCATTTCTAAAGATATCTATATGGATTTCTTAGACTGGCTGGCAATCATCGGCACCTTTGCTTTTGTTTTAGGCCTGGGTAGTGTTGTCCATCATCACATAGAAAAGATTAGACATAAAAAGGAGCACTGGCCTTATAGTTGGGTCACCATCATTGCCATTATTATCACCGCATTCATTGGGCTTTTTGGTGGGATGGAAGGAAAAGGCCCATTGCCAGTTGAACCTAAACTTATGCTTGGAACAAAGACCTTTGTGATCAAATACTCAATCCAGACAATCTATGATAATGTGATGACTCCACTGGGAGCCACGATGTTTGCACTATTAGCATTTTTTATGGCTTCGGCCGCTTATCGGGCATTTCGTGCCAGGACATTTGAAGCAACACTATTGCTTGTCGCCGCATTCATTGTGATGGTTGGTGTTGTTCCCATAGGACATTTTATTTCACCTAAATTACCGTATCTGGCGCAATGGATTATGGATGTGCCAAATACTGCTTCCAAAAGAGGTATTTTATTTGGTGTTGGTCTGGGCGTGGCCGCAACATCCCTGAAGATTATGCTGGGAATTGAACGAAACTGGTTAGGGGGTGGAAAATGAAATTCTGGGAGAACTTGTTAAAAATTGACCGGCGCATCATTTTTCTGATAATTGCTCTCTCGGTATTGATTCCTCTTGTATTCCCGTTCTCTATCAAAACAAATGTGATGTCGCCAACCAAGAAATTATTTAATGCGGTGGAAGAAATTAATCCAGAAAATCAAGGCATTCTTATTTCCACAGATTATGACCCACAGACAATGCCTGAACTCCAGCCAATGTACACTGCCCTTTTGCGCCATGCCTTTGCCAAAAGAATTCCTATTTTGGTCATGTCTTCTTATATTCAAGGGCTGGGGCTTGCCAAAAGAGGATTAGACGAAGTGACCAATGAATTTAATCGCAGTGCAAAAACTCTTAATGATTCAATTCTTTATGGACGGGATTATGTTCTCTTAGGTTGGCCACCACTTTGGCTTGCCGCGGTTTTGAGAATGGGTTCGGATATAAGCCAGGCATATCCTGCTGATTATTACAAAAACCGAACTGCCGCTTTAGAGGTAATGAAACGGATAAAGAATTATAATGATATTGGTATTGTGATTTCTATCGCCGGTAGCGGTATACCACAGTCTTGGGTGACCTTTGTAAACACAAGATTTGGTGTTCGTATAGGCACTGGGGCAACGGCAGTTTCAGCCGCGGACTTCTACCCTTTTTTGAATACTGGGCAAATTACCGGAATGATGGCAGGACTCAAGGGTGCATCAGAGTACGAGTTCCTTGTAAATACATGCTATAAACTGACTGGCAGAACCCCGGCAACAAGGGGAATGAGTTCCCAATCCATTGCCCATCTAGCAATTCTTATCCTGGTAGTCATTGGAAATATTGGCTATTTTGTCACAAGGAGGAAGAAATGAGTCACGACCTTTGGATTTGGATTGCTGCTTTACTTACCCTGGCAATTTTTTCTTTCCTGTATAAAGAAAATCCGTTTTATCGCTTTGCTGAGCATCTATTTGTTGGAGTAGCAAATGGCTATGCCATTAGCGTGATGTGGCATTTAGTGCTTACGCCCAGGGTTATTACACCACTACAAGGCGGTAATTACATTGTCATTATCCCGACATTAATCGGCATTCTCTACTTTTTCCGTTTCATGCCAAGACTCTCCTGGCTCGTTCGCTTTCCCATCGCTGTTGCTCTTGGCTTTTCATCCGGTATGAGTATCCCCGCTGTATTGCAGGCAGATTTTATCAAGCAAATTCAGGGCACCATTGTTTATCCTCATCTCTTTGTCAACTGGCAGGAGGGAATCTGGGCAGTCTTAGTCTTTATCGGTGTAATTAGCACAATCTTCTATTTCTATTTTTCAAAAGAACATAAAGGAATTCTTAAACCGATATCGTATATTGGTATTGTCTTTATTATGGTAGGTTTCGGCGCCTCTTTTGGCTATACGGTAATGGCTCGTATCTCACTCCTTATAGGCAGAGTCCAGTTTCTTTTTACTGATTGGATACATTTGATTAAATAAAAAGTGAGAAGTGAGAAGTGAAAGGTGAATAGCGAACGAATAGCGAAAAAACGGAGAGCAAAAAATTTTTTACAGGATGGTACATTTTTTTTCTTGAGATCTTACCTTCAAATGCAATATAAATTTACCAAAATGAAATTGATCTGAAAGAAACAAATAGTGGAGTGACTTTAGTGGTTTGAAAAATTTGATTTGACAAGGCAAGTTAAAATTTGCTAAACTAAAAACAAATGAATAGGAACAAATCATTAGGTAAAGAATATGGAGAAATTTGTTCCTCTGAAGCCTATCATCAAGAGGCAATCCAATATTATCACAATGCCAAAGAACTCTTGAAGAAATCAACTGTAAAATACGACCGCTATCAAAATAAAAAGTTCGTTCAGGAGGCGTGTGGGACTTGTTATTTGGCGGTATTAAAGGCGATTGATGGATATTTGCTTTCCAGAGGGGTTGACCTCTCCTTTTGTCCCTCCCCCAATGGGGGAGGGAAGGGTGGGGTCCAATGGTTATTGAAATCTCTTGAATAAGTATTTGACAAAGAATGGAAGGATTAAAAATGCTTTTTCTACTGTCTATGAGAATCTCCATATTTTTGGATATTATCGTGGCGGCACAGATGTGGATATGATTAAGGGAGGATTTGAAAAGGCAAAGATAATTATTGAGGTCTTAAGTGGGAGCAAATTGTAGTGCCCCCCAATTTTTTTAAAAAACTCATTTTTTTCTTGACCCACTAAAAGAATAGACAAAGTAGATGGGTCAGGAAAATCTCCCCCTGAGCCGGATCTGCCTTTGGCATGATGTCCATCAGTCCCGATTTTACATCGGGACATTAGGACGATTTTCCTTGACAAAGGTTTTCTAAATCCTACATAATATAAAAAGAAAAGCTGAAAACCAACCGCCGAAAGCAAATGCAGATAGCTGAAGGCTGAAAAAGAGAAGAATTTGTCCGAAAGGATGCGTATGGACAAAAAGGAAGAAAGAAAATGATGAATGAAAAAATCTTTAAACAATTGGTGACCAAGAAGGAATTAGATTCCAAATTAGAATCTACTAAAAAAGAACTTCTAGCGAAATTAGCGAGTAAAGCTGAATTGGCTGAAGTAAAGAAAGAGGTAAGTGTATTGAAGCAGGATGTAAGTGTATTGAAGCAGGATATGGTGACGGTGAAAAAAACATTGGGTAATCTGGCGATTCAGACAGAGAAAAATACCCACGCAATAGACAACCTAACAATTCAGACAGTGAAAAATATGCAGGAGATTAAAGAGATAAAGGAGAATATGGTAACGAAGGCGGACCATAATCTAGTAATGAATACTTTGGATGAGGTGTTAAGAACTGTTAGAAAAGTAGATGAAGACAGAGTGTTTGTTGTTGGAGTGGATTAAGAGAATAGAAGCTGATGTAAGACAAAATAAAGAAGAGATAAAAGAGATAAGAGTGAGATTGGGTATGGTCTAAAAAACATTCTCCTTTCATTTTTCCTTGACAAAACTTTTCAAATCCTATATAATAGTTACTGGTGAAAAATCAAGACTTCAATATAACTGGTTCCTGATAAGGGAAGCCAAAGTTTTTGCTCTTTGACATTTTCTATTCTTATTTTCTTTTTCCTTTGCGAGAACGATAAATTCC
>JBFLXN010000213.1:0-3964 GCA_040755715.1 Candidatus Edwardsiibacteriota bacterium | reverse complement strand
GATTGCGTTTATCTTTCAGGGCTTCCTGGGCACCCTGCAGAAAATCATCTCGCCAGCGGTAAAATAGGGTGGGAGAGATTTGATTCTCCCGACAGATGTTGGCTATTGATTCACCCCGCAGTGCCCGGAGCACTAACTCAAATTTCTTCTCTGGTGAGCATTTACTTTGATACATGACTGGACCTCCTTTCCATTAATTATACCACAACTTTTCTTTAGTCCAGTCCTAACAGGGGCTAAAACGCCCGGCATCATCAGTCCCTTCAGCCACCAAAGCATAGACTGAATCGGCTATTAGGCCACCACTCTCATCGGTACCGTTCCAGTAGAGGGAATATGTACCCAAGGGCTTGCTTGGAGATACAAACAGTGTCCTAATTAAATTACTGGCGGTGAAAGATGTAAATGACTTAAATATCTTAAGGGTGACATCTTTTAAGAACGAGGAGTGATTATCACTTAAAGCAAAGGTTATCCTAGTGCGATTACTAACTGGCGGAGAGAAAGGATTGGGATTAGCTGTCAAATATATTTGAGGAAAGCTACAGTCTAATGTAATCCCTGTGACATTAGAAACTTGCAAGTCATCTGCTCGGATGACGATCTTATATTCACCATCCTCCACTACAAGATTATTCTCATCCTTGCCGTCCCACTTGGTGCTATTAATACCTTTCGGCATCAAACAATTATCACGAAGAATTCTGATTGGGGTGCCATTCATGTCTGTTATCATAACCGTAACCCTTTCAGTATCAGCGATGGTAAACCATACTGTGACCGTATCGTTGATTCCATCGCTATTAGGAGAAAAGGGATTAGGAGAAGCCAATACATCGGTAAAATAAGTATTTATCTCCCAGACCTGCAATACATTTAAATTAGAATCTATCGTATATAGTTTTTTTAAATATTTCTGTGAAATAAGGCAAATCTTTTGAGGGCTTAAGAAGTCGCCACCTTTTAACCGTCCCATCCGACCATAAGAACCAATACAGACATTCAAATTTGAAAATTTCTGGATTCTATTATTATCTGTATCAGTCAGATAGACATTGCCTTCATTGTCCGGTGCTACTCCTTGAGGATAGAGAAGTTGTCCAACCTCTTTTCCTTCTCCGTTACCGTATCTCTGAACAAATTTACCGGAAGCTAGGAATCTTTGGGCTCTATGATTGTAGGTGTCAGCAACATAGATACTCCCTAAAGTATCTACGGCAATACTATACGGATTGCTGAATGCCCCTACTTCAGTACCACTAATTGGTTGATTATTTGCATCCCTCTTTCCCAGCGCATTACCGTGAACATAAGCTGAACCAGACTCAGCAAATACTACCGTATCGCCGTTGGTATTGAATTTAAGGATTCTGTGGTTACCAGAATCAACCACATAGAGATATCCATCATAATAAGCAATGTCGCGTGGCAGGTTAAACTGATTTCCTGCTATCCCTTTACTTCCCCATTTCAGTACATAGTTAAACAGAGAGTCATATTTTACTATCCGATTGTTGCCGGTATCTACTACATAGATGTACCCCTGAGAGTCCACTACAATCCCCTGTGGTCTACAAAATTCTCCTTGCACTCCGAGGGTTGCAAGCAGTTGGCCTGTTGATGAATATTTCTTAATCAGATTGTTCCCGGTGTCAGTTACATAGATATTTCCGCCAGCATCAACGGCCAGACCATAAGGATTATTAAACCCACCTAGGAAAAGTTTAACTTCATAGTCTGAAGCCCAAGAGTGGTGCCCTGAAAGCACCAGCAGGCATAAAACACCTACTCGCCAGAACAACGATAATAAAAAATTTTTCCCCTTGTGCATTGGAAGTCCTCCTAAAAATGTTCAATTTGCTTTACAATTTTTATCTAAGCAGGACCATTTCATATAAATTTAACTCTATAAATCATGGCTTCTTTTGCCTTTGCAACTCCTCATCTATCTGCTGTATCTCATCTGCTAGACCTTCGCTCAGAGGATGACTGGGATACTCCTTCAGTAGTATTTCCTTTTCCCTCTTACAATTCTCCCACTCTTTCCTAGAGGAATAGACTTCCGCAAGAATATGATGGATGGTTGGTAAGAAAATGCTTTCTGGATATTCTTTGAGCACCTGATTATATACTGCAATTGCCTTGTCGTCTTTCCATTGACGGAGATAATAACCCCCTATAAGCATTTTGGCATGGATACAATAGGGGCTGTTTGGGTATTGCTCCACAACCTTCCGAAACTCTTCTATGCCACGCTCATAATCTTGCAAGATTCTATCCCCTGCCTTCCTTTCCACTTCTCCATATATTAAACCTATCATTAACTGGGCTAGCGAAGCCTCCACAGTTCCAGGTTTACTGGCTATGGTTCTCTTCTGCTCTTCAAGCCTTTGCTCAACCGTAGAACTAAAACACATGGAATTTACTTGTTGGAGAAAGAATAAAACAGGTATGGAACACTCACTTTCTGGATATTTTCTGATGAACTCTTCTAATTGTTTTTTGATAGGTCCTCCTTTCCTTTGTAAGGAAGACTCGGAGTATTTTTTACCTTGTTTTTTAATAGTAATATATTTCTTTTCCTTTTGTGACCAAACCCGAGCCTCGGGACATATTCTAGCCTTTTGTGACAAAAACTCGCTGTGTTCTTTATCAAGTTCCTCCAATTGTGCAAGAACTTTCTCTAACTTACGCTCCGCCTTCATTTGGAGGTCCTTGCTCTTATCATTCTTCTTGAAGTGAGCACAAGAAAGCATAAAAATACTCGCCAAAAAGACTATACTAATATTTTTAACTATTGACATTGTTATTACTTCCTGAACTTCGTTCGTAGCAGCAAAATGTAGCGGCAAAGCCCCGCACAATAAATGTGCGGGATAAACTTCGCTTTGCTTTCCTTTACTACCGCAAAGCTGACGCTTTGCAGCTACAATTTCAGGCCAACTACCGCAAAGCTGGCGTAGGGCATATTGCCTCTTTTATCTTCAGCTAAAGCCGGCTTGATTTCTTCATTTTAACTGATCCACGACCTAAAAGGTCGTGGCAATTGGTAGACGAAAGAGCCAGCATACTGACCAGGAAAGTCACGCTGATATTTTTAACAAGAGACATCCTTATCACTTTCCCAACCTCTTACGACACTTCTCTAAATGTAACATAACCTCATGCATCCAATGGTTGTTAGGATACCGTCTCTTGAATTCTTCCGCTTCCTTCTCTACATTAGCTAAATCATTTCGCTCAGCATAGATACCAGCAGTAACATAATAGGAAGATGGAATTAATGAACTATTTGGATAAAGCGTTCTAAGTTTTCTATATTCAATCAATGCCTTATCATCTTGATTTGAAGTAACATAAACACCAGCAAGAAATAGCTGTGCGTCGTCAGCGTAGGGGCTGTGTGGATAGTTTACGACTACCTTCCGAAATTCTTCAATAGCGTCTTCGGCGTGAATACCAGAGGTGTTATACCATTCATTATAAGCAAGACCGATTTGTATTTGTGCTAGCGAAGCTTCAACGTTATCCTTGCTTTTCCTAACTGCTTTACGATACTCTTCCAATCTCCTTTCTACGGGTGGTCTCATTATTGAGTTTGCAAACTCCATGTAATGCAGAGCATTAGCCGTCCATTCGCTATCAGGATATTTGCGGACAAATTCAAGGAGTTTCTGGGCCGTGTCCTTGTAAACAACACCGCCAGGGTCATCCTTTTTTCTTTTGATGATAGCCTTGTATTCTCTTTCAATGATAGTCTCCTTATCAATAGGAGAAGACTTTTTCACCGTCTTACCGTTACAAGCTATCAGCGACCCTATAACACTTATAAAAACTACTAGTGCTTTATGACATAAGTTCTTGACAAATTAAATTATTTATGATATACTACCTCCAAAAGGAGGTGGTATACTTGAAAATAAAAAATCAAGTTAAATTAAAACCAAATGAGCGAAAATTATTA
>JBFLXN010000212.1:0-4011 GCA_040755715.1 Candidatus Edwardsiibacteriota bacterium | reverse complement strand
TACCAGAACCTGGAGTTAGCATAGTAAATATTACACCAAAGCTACTGACAAAAACAACTAAAAAACACTTACAGATCCAATTACAAAAACAATTACCACACCTATTAGTATAACATATAGGTTAAATATTTAGACGAGGTTAATCCAATGGAAATGGATGAACTCTTAGAGGAGTTAGTTTTAAGGGAAGCGTCTGATTTGCATTTGCGGATAGGGGAACCACCGATTTATAGGTTAGCAGGGCATTTGGTCCGGAGTGAGTTTCCTGTGGTGACCGAGGAAGATACCAAGAAACTCCTTTATAGTATTATGAGCGAAGAAAGGCAAAAGAAATTTGAGAGAGAATTAGAATTAGATATGTCCTATGGTATTCCAGGGATTTCTCGCTTTCGGGTGAATGTTTTTAAACAGCGCGGGGCGGTTGGGGCGGCATTAAGAGTAATTCCTTTAAGAATTAAGACAATTGATGAGTGGGGATTACCGCAGATTCTCAAGGAATTGTGTCTTTTGCCTAGAGGCCTAGTCCTGGTCACTGGTCCGACTGGTAGCGGGAAATCTACTACTCTGGCGGCAATGGTTGAACATATTAATCGGTTTAGAAGGGCTCATTTAATTACCATTGAAGACCCGATTGAATTTATTCACAAAGATAATTTAGCCTGTATTGAGCAAAGAGAGTTGGGTTCTGATACTCATTCCTTCGCCGCTTCCTTAAAACATGTTATTAGACAGAACCCAGATGTAATTATGGTCGGTGAAATGCGGGATTTTGAGACAATGTCCTTGGCCATAAGTGCCGCCGAGACCGGGCATTTAGTTCTGGCAACCCTCCATACCACGGATGCGGCTCAGACAGTTGACCGCATCATAAATGCTTTTCCGCCTGAAGGACAAGCCCAAGCCCGACTACAACTCTCTTCAACTCTGCAAGCGGTTATCTCCCAGGCATTACTTCCAGCACTTGATGGGAAGAGATTGGTGGCTGCCTTTGAGATTATGGTCTGTACTTCAGCGATGAGAAGTGTCATTCGTGAGGGTAAGACTCCACAGATTTATTCACTAATTCAGGCAGGGGCAAAATATGGAATGCAGAACCTTGACCAATCACTTAAAGAAATTTATCTGAGAGGACTGGTTAGTTACGAAGACGCTCTGGCAAAATCTTCTAATCCACAGGAATTTGAACAATCAGTGATGAGGTGAACCTATTCCACAGATAATCACAGATTAAAACAAACAGATGAACACAGATAATTCTGGGATAAAATCTGTGATCATCTATGTTACTTCATCTGTGTTAATCTGTGCAAGATTTAGTTGACAGAACATTATGCAATTAGCTGAACTGCTTTATACGATGTATCAGAAAGGGGCTTCGGACCTTGTTTTGAAAGTCGGCTCTGTCCCTCTCTTAAGAATTCACGGTGACCTTCAGCCCTTGAATACCCCTTCCCTTACTTCCGAAGATACCAAACGCTTTGCGGTTGATATTATGACCAAAGAACAATTGGAGAGATTCAAGAAGCATTTGGAACTTGACTTATCTTGTAGTATCGCCAATCTCTGCCGCTTCCGAGTGAGTGCTTTCCAACAAAGAGGAGAAATTGGATTAGTTTTCAGACTTATTCCTAATAAGGTTCCGACGATTGAAGAGTTGGGTTTACCGATTCTCTGCAAGAATTTAGCGATGCGACCTCGGGGACTAATTTTGGTAACCGGCCCGGCTGGATGTGGCAAGTCAACAACTATTGCGGCGATGATTGAGACAAGAAATACAAATCAGGAATGCCATATTATGGTCGTTGAAGACCCCATTGAATTCATCTATCAGAATAAAAAGGCAATGATTAATCAGCGAGAAGTAGGTAAGGATACTCATTCCTTTGGCAATGCCTTAAAATATGTGTTGCGACAAGACCCGGATGTAATTGTGGTCGGTGAATTGCGGGATTTGGAAACAATTCAGATGGCGATTACCGCCGCCGAGACAGGACACTTAGTTCTTTCCACGCTTCACACCCTGGATGCGGTGCAAACAGTTGACCGCTTGATTGATGTCTTCCCTTCACATCAACAGACGCAGGTGAGAATGCAGGTTTCGGCAAACTTGGTGGCGGTAATTTCCCAGGTTCTGGCAAAAAAAGCCGACGGTAAAGGTAGAGTAGTTGTGCCAGAGATTTTGCTTTCTAATGCGGCGATTAGAAATCTCATTCGTGAAGCCAAGACTTCTCAACTCTATTCTGCGATTCAAACGGGTGTAAAACAAGGGATGACTACCTTGAATATGTCTCTGGCTGATTTAGTGAGACGAAAGATTATTAACTTAGATGAGGCTTTAAGTAAATCAAGCAATCCGGATGAACTGCGGGTGATGTTTCAGGCAGGTGTATAAGCAAGCCATTATTAAGGATATTGGAGGAAAATGGTGTAAAAAGCTACAACTGTAACTCCTGCTGTTACTCGGAAAAGCAACTGAAATGAGCGCGGGAGACCGATATAGGTGGAGATTTTTAGATAAAAATTGCAAAAGTGAAAAAGGATGAGAATTTTAGATTCTAAGATTACCAAGAAAGAACTTATTGAAAGACATTTGAGCTATTTTAAGACTCTAACAAAAGCAGTGGTGGATGTAGAAAAAGGAATAATTGCTGTTGATGCCGAATTGCATTCTGACTTGGAAGCATACCTTTTAGAAAACGGTTCAAAACAGGAAAACCTTTGGGGAATAAATTTATACCCACTCCAGGCGAAAGATGACTTTATAGAATATACTGCTTTAATCAATATTCGTCCGCATCAGAATAATCGCTCAATGGAAATAGAAGAGGCAAAAATAAAGGAAGAAATTAAAAAAATAGTAGATAAGCTGATTGACTATGAAACTTAACTACCATCCAACACTGACCGAAGAAAAATGGGCCACTTTTTCCACTTCTCAACAGATTTTGATGATTGCTAACGAGTTAAATCGGGCGGGCAACTGGATAGCAAAAAGCGACTTTTCTGAAGCGAAGCTCTGCTATGAACGGGCAATGGAACTTTTGTTTCTGACGATTGCTACTCTCAAAGACCACAAAAAATTGCGTGAACTTTTGAGATTTAAAGAAATGTTGGCGACGCTCTATGCTAAGGATGTCTTAAGTAATAGTGAAAATTCAAGCTTACTCAAGGCCTTGATATTATTGGACAAAGGTAGTTTTCAACTTTTGGAAACCGTATAAGACGCCAAATAAGCAGAAAGATGCAATTAAATACTTGTTTATACAGAACTTTTATTCTATATTTAGGAGGTGTCTTATGCCGATATTAAGTTTGAATTTGTAGTTTTATAAGAAAACCATATATACAATAGGTAGGGCGCTCAAAGGAGGAACAATGGAGTGTTTCAATCCAAAGCATATCGGCTGACGGTCTTGCTTGTCTTGCCATGCCGAGAATCTGGAACTGCTTTGCGCATTTTATTCTGAAGGCATCTATCCGGCCAAACTTTGATTCTCCCGACAGATGTTGGCTATTGATTCACCCCGCAGTGCCCGAAGCACTAACTCAAATTTCTTCTCTGGTGAGCATTTACTTTGATACATGACTGGACCTCCTTTCCATTAATTATACCACAACTTTTCTTTAGTCCAGTCCTAACAGGGGCTAAAACGAATAGCACCCACTTCATAATGTTCTCCTTGTTTTGAGTTCAGTATGAAATTTCGCAATTATTGTGTTGCCTTGTCAAGAGAAAACTGAACTAAATGGATAAGCATTAAAACTTGACAAAAGGACTTGAGATTTAGTAAAATTAAACAACAAGATGAGATTTAATTTTAAATTGGAGGTGTGATATGAGTTTAATTCAGATTCTATTTGGTATTTATTTCGCTCTGCTGGGGGCCTATCTCTCAGTAATTTTAGCAAGGGTATTAAGACAAAATGGTAGGGTATTAAATAAAATAGATAATGTATTAGAAAGGATGGATAAGGGATTTAATGAGACATTAGAGAGAATGGATAAAGGAT
>JBFLXN010000211.1:0-4011 GCA_040755715.1 Candidatus Edwardsiibacteriota bacterium | reverse complement strand
CTTCAATCTGGCGCCAAACGCTATTAAGATTTTCTGAGTTACTTGTTCTGGGAATATTACGACCAATTCTATATTTCTAAATGACCAAAAATAACTCAGAATTTGCACCGAAATCGGTGAAGCCCCACAAATTTTCCTTGCCTTGTTTAAACAAGCTCCGATTATCAGATTATCAATACATTTAGGCACAGAAAATGGCTTATGCTGTCATTGGAAATTTTGGATATTTCTCAATAGGCCTCGTAGATTTTCTCTGCCTTGCTTAAACAAATTCTGGCTGTCTGTAAAGCTTCATTTGCATCTTCTTCGGAAAATAATTCCCAAGGATCCCGCTTAGCTATTTCGTCGCCATAATCACTCAAAATGTGCTTGTCAAATCCCCATTCTCCTAAGAAAGAAAGGACTTCCTCTAAGTCAGTTCTTAATTCTGACGGGATTATCTTTTCGTCTATGAGACGTTTTAGTTGCATCGCTGGGTCATGTGTTTTTTCTACCGGCTCAAACAAGGAGATGATTGCCTTGCCTGAATTTTCTGCTGATAATTGTGCATTGTCTACACAAGACCTCCAGCGGGAAAGTTGAAAATCCTGCTCTGCCTCCTTCAAAAATCCTCTGGCTAATCTCAATCTATATTCAGCCTCTTCTTTATAGTTCATGAAATCCTGTCCAATCTATAGTCCAGCCTCTTTTTGGTGGTTTTTCCCATTTCCAGTAGAATTCACTGTTAAGGCGAAGTCTCTTCAATCCAGCCGATTTAATAATTTGACGAATAAGTTTTTGTTTCTCTTGAAAGAAATCATGGTCATACAATATTTTTCCGTCAAGCCCGAGGTCAAGAAATAAAGGAGGGAAATTTTTTTCTACTTCTTCTTTTGTCTTGGCAATGATTGAGATTCTTTGTTCAAATTTTCCTAGTAATGGTCTTCTCACAAATTGCGTTCTTCTTAAGGGACTTTCCGGAAGTGAATTGCAAACAAGAAAAATGTCCAAATCACTTCCCTCCCTTTCTTCTGCCCTTGCCCAGGAACCAAAAAGAACCAGAGAGATAAGCTGGTCTTTCAAATAATCTTTATAACATTCAACAATCTTAGGGAAGATGTCGTTTTTCATCTTCATATTGCCTTTTCTGGTAAACCTTTGATTTCTTTATAATCAAAGACCGGTCCATCAGTGCAGACATATTTGTGCCCGATACAGCAATGTCCACACTTGCCAACTCCACATTTCATATATCTTTCCAGAGTGGAAACAATTCGCTCTTCGGCAAAGCCCATCTTTAATAAATCTAAAATAACAAATTTAATCATAATCGGTGGTCCACAAGTATAGGCAATTGTCTTCTTTGGGTCAACCTTAATTTTTGAAAAGAGAGTCGTGACTACCCCCACATTTCCCTGCCAGGTTTCATCGCCCACATCTACTGTTTCCAGGAACTCAATTTCCTCTTTCTTTGCCCATTGAGCCAGTTCTTTTTTATAAACTCTATCTTGAGGAGTGCGGGCTCCGTAAAGAATAATCACTCGCTTATATTCCTGGCGATGAGTAAAAACATAGTGAATCAAGGAGCGCAGTGGTGGCAGTCCAATCCCCCCCCCGATAAATAGAATATCCTGGCCTCGGGGGTCTATCTTGTCCAAAAAGCTGTTACCCAACGGTCCTTTGATGCCAATATTATCACCTACTCTTAATTGGTGTAAGGCATTGGTCACTGAACCTACTGCTCGCACCGTAATTTCAAACGAACCTTTAGTGGTCGGGACGGTGGATACACCAAATGGCGCCTCACCCACACCAAAAACCGAAGCTTCCACAAACTGCCCTGGACGAGAGGTAAAACCATTCAATTCCAGAGCAAAGGTTTTGGTGTCTGGGGTTTCTTCGTCAATCCGACAAATCTTGGCCATTGAAGGTAGATAGATATTGTCCATTTTGTTTATGTAGTTATTACCGAGAAACCACAGATTATACAGATTTTCGCAGATTGATACAATTATAATCTGTCGGAAATCAACAATGTAAAATCCGTGTTAATCCGTGTCAACCTGTGGTTAATGAATTTTTCAGGAGTAGAAACGGGTTTCAAATCGGTCTCTACATCTTGTTATTTTAGTTTTCCGCCTCTCCTCATCATCTTCACCACCGCCGGCATATCAATTTCTCCCGGGCAGGTGATGACACATCTTCCGCAGCCAACACAGCCAATCACTTCGTTTATTTCTAAATAGTCACAGGAAAGCTTATGATAAAACCATCTCTTGCGTTGGTCCTTCTTCTCTGAACGGGGATTATGTCCGGAAACTTCACGGGTGAATCCAGCAAAATCACAGGTATCCCAGCATCGCATTCGTAAACCTTCTCTCGCTGATGTATTTCTGTCCATCACATCAAAGCAAGAGCACATCGGGCAAACATAAATGCAACCGCCACAGCCAAAACAGGAATTAGCTACCTCAGCCCAGAATTCTTCGCTAAGTTTTCCTTGGTCCATCAGACGAATTGCTTTGGAAAAATAGGAAGTCGGTTCCTTAGGAAATTTATTTTCCGCCTCTCTAGCTCTCTTCTCCTTCTCTTCCAAATCAGACTTTTTAGCCTCAGAGAAAAGCCCTCCAAACAAGTCTACCAAATCTTTCCCTTTTTCTGAACCTATTTCTACCAAAAATCTATCATCCAAATCTCCCAATTGTAAGTCAAAACCATTTTCCAGATAAGGACCGGTGTCAGTGCAGACACAAAAACATTTTGGACCTGGCTGATTACAGCCGATAGAAATAGTAGTCGTCAATTCTCTCTGTTTCTGATAATAGATATCGGAAAATTTACCGGCCCCAAAAAATTTATCATAATAAAGAATTGCCGACAAGTCACAGGAGCGAATACCGAAGAGAAAAATTTTCTTAGCCGGCAGTAGGGGTGTTAAATTTAACGCCCCTACTTTTGTATAGGAAAAGAGTGATTGAAGTTGGGGGAAGAAAAGGCGTTTTGGGCCGAGGAAGCCATTGATATAGTTGAGGCATAACTGCTCGGCAGAGTCAATCAAGGTGAAGAAATTATCTTCGTTCTCGGCGCCAGTGGGAGCAAAGACTAACCCTTCTTTAAAAAGTTGATTGATAAACTCTTTAATATTCTCTTTTTTTAGAATTTTCATTTTCAAGATAAGCCTCACTATCGCTCGGCAAGTAGCAAGTAGAGAGTGCAGAGTGGACAAAATTCATTTCAAAATTATCAATTATCAAAGCAAAATTGTCATTTTGAAATGCTAATTGTTAATTTTGCAATTTGCAATGAATTTTAACAAGATAAGCCTCGCTCTGCTCGGCAAGTAGCGAGTAGCAAGTAGAGAGTGCAGAGTGGACAAATTTCATTTCAAAATTATCAATTATCAAAGCAAAATTGTCATTTTGAAATGCTAATTGTTAATTTTGCAATTTGCAATGAATTTTAATTGGTGTTGCTACTCTCTACTCTCTACTATTTTATTGAAGTTCCGATACAGCAAGATAACCCTTACTTCGTTCCTGACCGTTGGTCTCGCCCGTAGGCTACGGCTGAGAGGCTACGCCCAAGGGTCTACGACCGAGGGCTACGGCCGAGGGATAATCGCAGATTTTATCCCAGAATTATCTGTGTTTACCACGCACCTTTCCTAAAACGATGTCTAGATAACGAGAAGGAAAGGTGCGGGGTAAATCTGTTTCTTTTAATCTGGGCTCATCTGTGGAACACACCGCTACTTTACCAAAATCATCTTCTTCGTCGCGGTGAAATCGCCCGCTCTCAAGCGATAGAAATAAACACCTGAAGCTACACCCACTCCACTCTCATTCTTCCCATCCCATCTCACTGCATAATAGCCCGGTTCCTGTGGTTCGTTGACAAGCGTCTTTACCACTTGCCCAGCGACATTGTAGATTTTCAAAGAGACTTTACTTTCCGCACATCCCCTCTTGAGAGGGGGTAGGGGGTGTGTAATCCCTCTTGAGAGGGGGCAGGGGGTGTGTAATCTTCCACAAT
>JBFLXN010000210.1:0-4019 GCA_040755715.1 Candidatus Edwardsiibacteriota bacterium | reverse complement strand
CTTGGGTCAGACAACGTAATCGTCAGAAAGCAACCGTTTCCTGGCAGTTTACAAAGAACATTGCTCGTAAGAAACTTAACAGGTTCTATTACAATATCAAAAATTAGTGTCACAGACCACTAGTGGTCTGTCGCATAAATATTTGACACTCAGGGTGTCAAGAAAAAAAGACCTAATGTCGAAATATGAGTAGCCCCGACATTTATGTCGGGGAAAACTAAAACCCTCACCCCCTTCTGTCCCCCTCTCCCCGACTTTCGGGGAGAGGGGGAAACAGGGGAGAGTAGGTCTCTTTCAACCCCGACCTAAAGGTCGGGGCTATTAAAAAACAACTTATTTCCTAAAAATAAAGGCCTCATCCTGTCAAAAATTAATGCGACATAGCACTAGTTCTCAGGGTGAACTACCAAAAAATTTTTTTAGTTTAAGGTCTTTTTTAAAATCACTGGCGAGCCCCTTATAGTGAATCACAGATAAATATGCTTTTTCCTGGTAGAATAATTTTCTGGCCTCAGGACTTATTTTTTCCAATTCCTCTCCATTAGTCTGGAAAATAATGGGGGTCGCTTCCTTCCGCCGACTAAGATAAGAGCCAAACTTAAAAGGGAAAATTTCTTCACTAAGAGTATCCGGCATTTCTTTAGTCAAGAGAAAGAGTTGAATTCTCGTTTCGCCAGAAACTAAGGTAGAGATTTTCAGAGGATACCAGAGATACTTAGACTTAAAACTATAAATAAGCGGGTCAATACTTTTGGTCTCCGGGGTGACTTCAATAATGTCAAAGACAAAATATTTTATCTTTTCCAAAAGATAGTCTTTTACAATTGTCTCTAAACTATGAGGGAATTGAGTCCACTCTACTTTTGATTGAATAAGAAAATTTTTTGTCCAGTGGATGAATTCTTGATAATCATTCGCTTTTACACAGGTAAGGTCATGGGCGCCGATTTTTTGGTGAAAAAGAATTTCTACTCCGGGGGCTCCCATTTCACCTTCTCCTTTCAATCCTCTAACGACTACTCTCGGAGCGTGCTTTTCTATTATTCTCTGTATTTCTTCAAACGATTTGAAATCTCCTTTTTCAATCTTGGGTTTACTTGGTAGTGGTAAAATTCCCAAGACCTTACAAGTATCAGACGCTGAAGCATCGGTAGAAAGAATCAAAATTTCTTTATGCCCGTTCCAGGCGATAATTGCCTTTTGTCCTGGTTCGTAAACTGAGACATTCGGTTTAGAGATTGGAATCATTCCTCTATCGGCAAAGGAAGGGGAGATAAAGAGAAGAAATAGAATAATGAAAAAGGTGAGGATTCGCATCTTTGATTGCTCCTTTTTGTATGTAGTTCCTCCTAAAAAACTCTATGAAACCACGAATTACACGGATTATACTGATTTCGTCCCACCCCAATTTCATCCCGATTCCATCGGGCTCAATCTGTGAAATCTGTGTAAAAATCAGTGTAATCTGTGGTTAAAATTGGATTTAATAAGATTTTACCTTATTAAGTTTGCTATTGTCAAGGAAAATCAACCTGAGGTGATGCCGTAGGCGCTATTAATGGTCATTTTTTGTCACCCATCCTCATTGTCAACTACCGCAAAGCTAGCGCTTAATTCACTCTATCTCATAAATGCAGGGAAAGTCAAGCGAATTCTTACCTGCCTGACTTCACAGACCCAACTGCTTTGGATATTTTTCTAGTGGGTCAAAGCAAAATCATTGACGCCTTTTATCACTCTTGCTGTGGTGGAGCAACATCCAATAACGAGGATGTCTGGAAAGGAAGTGAACCCATTCCATATCTTCGGGAGCAGGACGACAGTAATAGCCAGTATGACTTTTGTCAACAATCTCCTGATTATGAAGGGAGGTTCAAAATTGGGAAAAGAGAATTAGGCGATATCTTGGCGGAAAGATTAGGACAAGGTCAAATATTAGGTGCCTTTTGGGATTTAAAAATTAAAGAGCGCGCTCCTGCAGAAAGGGTAAAAAAATTTATCGTATTATTTGAAAATAAGAGTCTTGATATTTCCGGGGAAGAATTTTATTTGATGCTGGGAAAATCAGTGGGCTGGCATCGTTTCAAAAGCACCAGATTTTTTATTCATAAAATCAAGGGGGGCTATTATTTCACTGGGAGAGAATTGGGTCATGGAGTGGGTTTGTGCCAATGGGGAGCCAAGGGCCGAGCTGAAAAAGGGCATAATTATAAAGAGATTCTGTATCATTATTTTCCTAATACAGAGATAGAAAGAAGATAGACCTCCCCAGATATTCATCGGAGCCGTGTTTAATTGCGGCGACCTCTCCCTTTCTCCCTCTCCTAACGCCTCCCCATATCCCTCCCCTCGAGGGGAAGGGTGAGGTAAACTTTTGTTTTTCTATTGACTTTTTTGTGAGATTATGATAATATTACAAACGGAGGTGAAACCTATGACCAAACCACGCTTTACTGTTTACTTAGAAAAAGGCATTAATGGTTTTATTATCGCCGAGTGCCCTGAACTGCCGGGCTGCCTGTCTCAAGGAAAAACAGTGGCGGAAGCTAAAATAAACATTCAAAAAGCTATTCGTGCTTACCTCAAGGTTCTTCTTCTCAAAGAAGCAGAAAGCAAAAAGAAAATTCAACATCACTCTCGGTCTTCGTTACTTGAAAAACAAACTTATGAGATAGGAACCGTTGAGGTTGTTCCTGTATGAGTTTTTCCGAACTTCCTCAAATTTCCGGTAAAGAAGCCGTGCGAGTCTATGAAAAGGTCGGGTGGCGATATCGTGGCAAGGAAAGTGGGCATTTTGTGTTGACTAAAGAAGGTTTTTGGCAGAACCTATCCATTCCTGACCACAAGCGCCTTGATAAGGGACTTCTCCATAAACAGAATAAGTATGCAGGAATAACCGACAAAAAATTTAGAGAGATTTACGATAGTCTTTAGTTCAAGTCTATTTCGTAGTAATACCCAACTTTGTAGAGGTTACAAACCAAAAAGCCCCTCTTTTGGCACCGAGAGGGGCTTTTGTTATCGGGCAGTAACTTAAGTTTTCGCTGTGCTTAAGAGGAAGTATCGCCTTGCATCCCCTCTATTAAGAGGGGACACAGGGGTGTGTCATCCTCGGCAGACTGTATGGTTGGGGACAAGTCCCAACGCTACGACTCGCCTGTGAGGAGGGTATTCACTTCACAACAACTATTTTCTTAATGTTTCTATTGCTATCTTCTTCTTTTATGAAATAACAACCATTTGAAACATATGGAAGTGGACTTTTTCCATCTGTTTTTCCAACTAGCTGGCCATTACCATTATAAATCTTGTATTTTCCTCGTCTGCTAAACTTTATTTCTCTTAAACTCCTTGTAGGATTTGGCCATACAGCAAAAGGTACAGAAAAAGGCAAGAAACAACTTGTAGTTAAAGTATCGCTGTTGTAAATTGCTCTGTAATCATAACCTTTACCTTGTTCAACATTTTTGTCAGTATAGTGATATGTTTGTGGCACAGCACTCCAAGAAGTTGGAATCACAACAACATCAGTCCATTGGCCTTGATTCGAATAAGTTGAACTTGAATTTCTTCTATCGATATCAATTACGCCAGCTCTTGGATTTTCTAAGCCAACATCAAGCCCAATACCAAGCTCAACACCAACTTTATCTTCAAGAGACAATGGCGTTGCAGTAAAGCTGTTCATTTCGCGCTCAATGGCAGTTGCACTTTTAACTTGAAAATATTTTGTCTTTTTATCATTAATAGGATTAACATCTCCAGACAGTGCAGTTGAGCATATCGCAGCATAACTGCCGACTGGCGTTGCAGTCCAATTGCTAAAAGCAACAAGACTGTCTTTGCCTCCTTCAAGTGAAACATTTAAACTATCTCTATAAACTTCATTGTTAGTTAAATATAGTTTCTAAAAAGTTATTTAACATAATTGTATTTTAGGATATTCTTTTCTAACATATTTTCTGATAGATTGTTTTGTTTCGGATACAGATTGAAAGTTTGAATTTGCCAGCACTTGA
>JBFLXN010000021.1:0-24411 GCA_040755715.1 Candidatus Edwardsiibacteriota bacterium | reverse complement strand
AGGGGTTACAATTCCGAAAGTTGCCAGTGGCAAGTTTCGGAATGTCATATCCCGATAGAATCGGGATGTGAAAGTGCTGTGTGACTCCCGAAAAAAGTTACGGAATTTATGTCACACAGCACTAGATTTAACACCCGGAGACTGCAGGGTTCAATCCTGCATGATTTCTATAACTGCTGTGAGAGAGTTTTTAGAAGAATTGCTACTGACATTAATGGAGCAGTTTGGGGAATCTCTGAAAGTTGGTATAAAGAACTTCTATACCGTATGACCATTGAGATAGCGGGCATCAGACCTCAGGTCATTTCAGAAAATTTGGCGGCGGAGCTGGATGATTATCTTTCCTTTAGGCATATCTTTAGAAACATCTATGGATTTGAACTAAAGGGAGAACGCCTTGATAGATTGGTTTCTAAATTCAACCGAGTTAGCCGAAGTTTCATAAGTGAAATTGGAGAATTCTTAAGGAAAATGGAAAAGGATAAAATGTGAAAAAGGAATCGGTATCAATAACAGATTGGAGGAAAATATGAAGATGCGAATCGGAATTTTTCTTATTCTTGCTCTTATGATTGATGGAGAGGCTCACGTTCTCTTTTCACAAGTGCCATCTCCGTCTGCAGAAAAATCCTCTACAATATCAGTTATGGAATTAAATGCCACCGGAATTTCCAAAGACGAGGCCGAAAATCTGAGAGGTTACTTGGAGGACGGATTGGTGAATTGTGTAAATATCAAGGTGATTGACAAAAGCAGTCGTGAGGAAATTTTTAGAGAACAGGGATATAGTCTGACGGGTGCTTGCGATCAAACAACGTGCTTAGTTGAAATTGGCGAAATGCTCAGCGCTGATAAGATGGCCGGTGGTAGAATCGGTAAGGTCGGAAGTACCTGGACTATACAAATCCGACTTGTGGATGTGAGCACTTCGCGAATAGAAAAATCTGTTATTAAAGAATTTCAAGGAGAATTAGATCAAGCAATTGGTCTTGTGAAAGAAATTGCCAGAGAACTGTGCTTGGCGATTAGTCGAGCGGGAGCGCCGCCTCAACCTCCTCCACGAATTTCAATACACGCAATTCCAGACACAATTGAAAGTGGGCAAAGCGCTGTTTTACAGTGGGTAACTCAAAATGCAGATTCAGTTTATCTTGAAGGTCTGGGAAAATTCAGTCCGAGTGGCAGGGTTTCCGTGAGTCCTCTACAGTCCTGTGATTATAAAATAGTCGCTATAGGCTCTGGTGGTAGAGATTCAGCAACGGTTCATATAACCGTCAGAATGCCTGTTCCTACTGGGCTACCACCTAAGATTAAGGTATTCTCGGTCAATCCGACAGAAATTCGGCCAGGTGAATCTGCAAAATTGGAATGGAGTATTACTGATGCTACTTCTGCAATACTGTATTATCAAGAACCTGGCGCTATTGAGGTTTGCGAGGGAATAGGGTTTTGTGGACCAAAGACGGTTTCGCCGAAGAGTTCAACAACTTATACAATAAAGGCTCAGGGGAAAGGAGGGATGGTAAGAGATAGCGTGCGTTTAGTTGTTTCAACACCGGTATACACTACGAAAGCTGAATACCGCAGAACCAGAATAACCTCGTTTATTGGCCATAGTAGCACATTTTCTGACTTTGATAGAGGAAGAATAGGTTTCGGAGGAAAGTTCGGATATAGGCTGTCAAAAACATTCACAATAGGTTTCTTAGGAGCCTATCTACCCTATTACAAAAGTATTTATCATTATTATTCTGGTTATTGGGAAAAGAATTGGGAAGTGAAAGAGACTTATATCCCAATACTCGTATATGGACAGGTTGAAAAAGGCTTATATTTATCAAGCGGTGCTGGGTTGTATTTATATTCATTTAAAGCTAAGGAATTGCCTGATAGTTCTCCTTATTATGGTTCTTCTTATTATAGTCATACTGAAGGCTGGTTTGGCATACCAATTGGAGCTGGTTGCATGATAGGAATCTCGGAAGTAGGTTTAGATATCGGTGGAATCTACAATTTGGTTTTCAATGGTCAGGATGCCAGGACTATTCATGCTGGCCTGTATGTTGGATTTTGAAGTTATGGAAGAAATCCTCGCAAAGATGGCATTGGAGTAGGAATTTGTCGGAGGTTTTAGGGGTGACTTTAAAATCAGCGACTCATTTATCACGAGATAAGAATACTCTGGCTGTGGGTATTTCATTTGAACAAGTAGCAGAGGCCATAAAAAGCCTCGGGGCTAAAGAGCGAGAGCAGTTTTTGGAAGACCTTTTAGCGGTAACCAGTCCAGAGTTTTTAGCGAGCATTGAAGAAGCTCGGCAAGACTACCGCCACGGCCGTGTTAAAAGCCATCAGGAAGTTTTTGGTTCATAGATTATGGCTTACCATCTGGTATATACCCGGAGGGCATGTCGGGATATTGATAATTTGGATCTTACAATAAAAAGACGTCTTAAGGCAGCTATGGAACGATTATCACAGGCGACTAAAGAACATTCTGAAGTTTTGCGAAATCCGGAAATAGGCAGTTTTAGAATGAGAGTAGGCGATTATCGTGTTATATTTGATATTGAAGGTTCTGACATTGTTATTTTGAGGGTAGGGCATCGGAGAGAAATTTATCGCCGATTGTAAAATAAAGATGACATTCAAGTAGGAATTTGTCGGAGGTTTTAGGGGTGATAAGCGATGGATAAAACAACTTTTGAAAATGAACTGGCCAAAATTGTGGAAATTACTAAGGAATTTGGTGCAAAGAAACTATTGTTGTTTGGTTCATGTCTTGAGGATATTGAATCAGCTCGGGATATAGATATAGCAGTCAGCGGAATTAACCCAAAAGACTTCTTCAGGTACTACGGTAAAGTTTCGCAGGCAGTGCGAGATGAAGTTGATATAATAGATTTGGATGAGGTAAGAGAACATCTCTGCAGAAGAATCTTATCTAAGGGAAAGACCATATATGAAAGACAAATATAGGGAACTTAGAGAAGATGTGTTGGATGAACAAAAGGCGATAGAAGAAACATTAGAAAAACTCTCTAAGGTTAGAAGTCAATTCTCACCTTCAATAAGGGACTATTCTACAGAACCAGCAATGGGGACTTATTTAATGAATTTCTACAATGGGATAGAGAACATCATAAAGCGCATAACGAAAGAGTATTACTTGATTATGCCCAAAGGAGAAAGCTGGCATAGAGAGCTTCTGTTTTTGTCCTGTAACCCGCCTGAAGACAAAATCCCAATATTTCGCCACGGTATAGTAGAGAAATTACAGCCCTATAGGAATTTTAGACATCGATTTGTAAGTGGATACGGTTTTCAATTAAAGGGCGAAAAGATGTTGGATTTGATTGATAACATTGATTCGCTTTGGGCCGAGATAAAAAAGGATATTTCAGATTTTTTTGATAAGTTGTGATTCCCCGCAAAGATGGGATTGGAGTGAGGATCTGTCGGAAGTTTTAGAGGGTTGCCGAAAGAGGCGTTGGCCCTTCTTGTCAATGACTTGTCTCCTGCCCAGGTGGGATAGGCAGAAAATCAATCTGGATAAGCAACAGACGGGCTTCTGTAGGGGAATCAAATAATCAAGGGAGGTTAAGGAAGATGTCCACCCGACGGAGTATTACTTTTAATGATGTCCTTGAAATTGTGGAATCTTTGCCCGGAGACCAACGGGAGTCACTAGTTGAGATTATCAGGCATCGCTTAATAGAAGAGCGAAGAGATAGACTGGCACGGACTATTAGAGAAGCAAAAGCGGCGTATGCAAAAGGCAAAGTCAAGCGAGGGAGCGTAGATGACCTTATGCGTGAGCTTTCCAAATGAGAACGATTATATGGAGTAATACATTCATACGAGCATTTAGGAGAGTAATGCGAAAGCATCCCGATTTACGGCAAGACATAGAGGATACCTTAAGACTTTTAGTCCAGGACCCTTTTGCTCCAACCCTTGAAACCCATAAACTCAAAGGGAAATTGTCAGATGCTTGGGCATGTAGTGCAGGATATGACCTACGCATTATTTTTGACTTCGTAAAAGATGAGACACAAAAAGAAGATGCTGTCTTTCTAATAGAAATTGGAACACACGATGAGATCTATTAGAGTGCTGATTTTTATTGCCACGAAAAAAGAGTGGCAGTGGAAATTGACGGCAAAATGCACGATTGCCTAAAAGAGTCCGACAATCTCAGAAGCCAGGTGATGAATTCTCTGGGTATTGAAGTGGTAAGATTTAGAAATAGCGAGATTGAAAACAATCTTGATAAGGTTTTGAATAAATTAAGAACGCATTTAAAAGTATAACAGACTAACTCAACCCCTCTTATCCCCTTCTCTTAAAAAGAGAAGGGGGAGACGAGTTCACATCTGACAGCAAGCTTGAAGGATTGCAAGGTTCCCTCAGTGAATCTTTGAAAAATGGACTGGCTAAGACCATAGCGTCACACGTCATAGGGCAAAAGCCTAACGTTTTGAATTGTAATGCTGTATACGAGTGTAGATGAATAGGAAGGAAATATACGAAGAACTTAAGAGAAGTCCCAAAAATGTTAGGTTTGAAGTGCTTTGTAAAGGAGTAGAGTCTTTTGGCTTTAGGTTTAGAGGAGGTAAGGGGAGCCATAGAATATATGTCAAAGATGGTGTGAGAGAAATGTTGAATTTTCAGAATGTTAAAGGAGGGGCAAAGCCTTATCAAGTCAAACAATTTCTGAAAATTGTTGAGAAATACAAATTACTGGAGGAAGAAGATGTATAAATACGCAATAGAGATATTCTATAGTGAAGAGGATGAAGGATATATTGCAGTGGTTCCAGAGTTAGCGGGTTGCTCTGCATTTGGAGAGACTGAAGAATCAGCCTTGAGGGAGATCATGACTGCAATGGAGCTCTGGCTGGAAACTGCCGAGAAGGAGGGAAGAAAAATCCCACAACCAGCAGGCAGGGAGTTACTCCGAGCAATCGTTGATAAAAAAATCGCCTTTGGTCCCAAACACCGACAAGTGGCCGGGGTATGACCAGCCTTTGAGAATTGCCCTTGTGCCTTGCAAAGACGGGATTCAAGTAGGAATTTGTCGGAGGTTTTAGGGGCGATAAGCGATGGATAAAACAACTTTTGAAAATGAACTGGCCAAAATTGTGGAAATTACTAAGGAATTTGGTGCAAAGAAACTATTGTTGTTTGGTTCATGTCTTGAGGATATTGAATCAGCTCGGGATATAGATATAGCAGTCAGCGGAATTAACCCAAAAGACTTCTTCAGGTACTACGGTAAAGTTTCGCAGGCAGTGCGAGATGAAGTTGATATAATAGATTTGGATGAGGTAAGAGAACATCTCTGCAGAAGAATCTTATCTAAGGGAAAGACCATATATGAAAGACAAATATAGGGAACTTAGAGAAGATGTGTTAGATGAACAAAAGGAGACTAAAAAATGCCGGTTCCCAAAAGAAGACATTCAAATTCCCGCACTAATAAAAGGCGGGCTAACTGGAAACTATCTGCTCCGAATGTGGTTCTTTGTTCTCACTGCCATCAGCCTAAGCTACCCCATAGAATCTGTCCCAATTGCGGATACTATGACGAGCGAGAAGTGATGGTAGTGAAAGAAACCTAACTTTCTGGCACAGATTGGCACCGATAAAAAACTCGCAGATTAGCACAGATATTCAACAAGAAATGTCTGTGCTCATCTGTAAAAAATCTGTGCCCATCTGTGGAAATGATACTATTGCAAACAATGATTAAAATTGCTGTTGATGCGATGGGGGGGGATAATGCCCCTGAAGTAATTGTTGATGGCGCCATTGGTGCCGCCAGAGAAAGCGAAGGAAGGTTTGAGGTACTCTTGGTCGGCCTGGAAGAGAAGGTTCGGAAAGAATTAGACAGGCATCATCGCTTAAAAAAACTGTATCATCGTGTAAAAAAATTGCCGATTTCCATTGTTAATGCAACGCAGACGATTGAAATGGGTGAATCACCGATAGAGGCACTAAAAAAGAAACCAAATTCTTCTATCTCTCTCGGAATACAATTGCAAAAAGAGAAAAAGGCAGATGCTTTTGTCAGTGCTGGGAATACAGGTGCAGTGATGGCAGCCACTCTTTTAAGGCTGGATAGATTGGAAGGGATTGACCGTCCGGCCATCGCTACCTTTGTGCCAACCGAACACGGGACAGCCATTGTGTTAGATGTAGGTGCTAATGTGGATTGTAAACCACATCATCTTCTCCAATTTGCTACGATGGGAAGTATCTATTCTCAATATATTTTTAATCGGGAGAATCCAAAAGTAGGATTGCTAAATGTTGGTGAAGAGAGTTCTAAAGGGAATGAATTGACTCAGAAGACTTACCAATTGCTGGCTTCCAGTTCTCTGAATTTTATCGGAAACTTGGAAGGGAAGGATGTTTTGCACGGCACGGCTGATGTCATTGTCTGTGATGGATTTGTGGGAAATGTTCTATTAAAACTTACAGAAAGTGTGATTGTCCTCTTCTTTTCTATTATCAAACAGCATGTTTATACCAATCTTTGGGCAAAGATTGGTGCTTTTCTTTTGAAACCAGCTTTGAAACAATTTGCTACTGATTTTGATTATGCCGAATACGGTGGTGCGCCACTTTTAGGAGTCAATAGCACCTGTATCATCTGCCACGGTCGTTCTACGGCAAAAGCCATCGGAAACGCCATTCGCCTGGCGGCTCAATTTGTGGAGAAACGAGTTAACGAACACATTAAGGAAGCATTAAAAAAATATCAAATGGCAAAAAAATGAAGGGAATAAAAATCATTGGCACTGGCAGTGCCGTGCCTTCCAAGGTTTTAACAAATTTTGATTTGGAAAAGATAGTTGACACTTCGGACGAGTGGATTAGAACTCGCAGTGGCATTCGTGAAAGACACATTGCTGACAAAGAAACTGCGGCCTCAGATTTAGCAGCTCAGGCAGCACAGAAGGCTTTAGAAGATGCTGGTGTTTCTAGCAAAGAGGTGGGCTTGATTATCATCGGCACCGTTACACCTGATATGTCTTTTCCTTCAACCTCCTGTATGGTGCAGGATAGAATTGGAGCGAAAGAAGCCGTTTGTTTTGACATCTCTGCTGGCTGCACCGGCTTTATCTATGGGTTGGAAGTCGCCCGGGGGATAATTAATAACAATCCTTCAAAAATTGCTCTGGTAATTGGTGTAGAAATACTTTCTAAGATTACAGATTATACTGACCGCAGCACCTGTGTCCTCTTTGGTGATGGCGCTGGGGCGGCTGTCTTGAAGGCGACTGAGGAAAGACGAGGAATATTGGACACTCACCTTGGTGCTGATGGTTCGCTGGGTTATCTTTTATACATGCCCGGGGGGGGATCGCGAAATCCACTAACTCATGAAGCCCTAGATAATAAAATGCACTATCTTAAAATGGCAGGAAATGAAGTCTTTAAGTCAGCGGTGCGGGCAATGGAAGATTCAGCGGTTAAAATCTTGGAGAAAGTCGGCTGGTCAGGCAAAGAGGTAAGCCTTTTGATTCCTCATCAGGCGAATATTAGAATTATTGAGGCGACCGCCAAGAGAATTGGTCTATCAATGGAAAGAGTATTTGTAAATATTGATAAATATGGTAATACCTCTTCTGCCTCCATTCCTATTGCCTTGGATGAAGCCAGAAGACAAGGAAGAATTAAAGACGGGGATAAGATTGTGTTGGTGGCTTTTGGTGCTGGATTCACTTGGGGCGCCGTGGCGATAGAATGGTAAAATCAGCACGAAGAGGGACGAGGATAAAGAATAGGAGGAAATGCCGGTCTGGAAAAAGGCAATAGATTTGGCAGTTAAGATTTTTCGTCTCACAGAAAAATTGCCTAAGAAAGAAGATTATGGTCTTACTTCCCAGATTAGACGCTCCGCCTTATCTATTTCAGGGGAATATTGCTGAAGGATTTGGCCG
Source organism: Candidatus Edwardsiibacteriota bacterium (assembly GCA_040755715.1). Classification (GTDB taxonomy): domain Bacteria; phylum Edwardsbacteria; class AC1; order JBFLXN01; family JBFLXN01; genus JBFLXN01. The sequence goes on along the minus strand of JBFLXN010000021.1, from coordinate 16,462 downwards.
AAAACATACAAAGGATAAACTGAACTTCTATTATGATGCCCGAGGGTCATTGTGTGAAACTAAAAACCATTTAATTTATGGACACCAGGTTGGATATTTTGCGGATTCCGAGTTTGACGAAAATAATGCTCTTATAAAAGATATATGGAGAGAGTTAAACTCTCTAATGGTAACTTTAGAAGCAAGTTCTGAACCTCGCTCTGAATCAACATCTAAACCTTAACCTAATCCTCAACCTGAGAAAGTGACAGATGGCTAAATTGGCGTTTCTCTTTCCCGGTCAAGGTTCCCAGTATGTTGGTATGGGAAGAGACCTCTATGAGAATTTTTTAGAGGCAAAAGAAATATTTGAGCAAGCAAACGATATTTTGCACTTTAATTTGATGTGCCTCTGCTTCCACGGTCCAGAGGAAGAACTTACACAGACAAAAAATACTCAACCAGCAATTTTCATCCACAGTAGAGCGGCTTTGCGTCTCTTAGAAAAAGAAGGGATAAAACCAGCTTTTACTGCAGGACATAGTGTGGGAGAATATGCGGCTTTGGTAGCCAGTGAGGCGATTTCATTTGTTGATGTCTTACCTTTAGTCCGTCTACGCGGTGAATTAATGTTTGAAGCAGGACTGCGAAAACCGGGAGCAATGGCTGCCATTATTGGACTTGAACCCGACAAAATAGAGGAAGTCTGCAAGAAAGTACAAGAAAAAGGCATAATCCAACCAGCAAATTTTAACTCTCCAGAGCAAATTGTCATTTCCGGAGAGGAAAAAGCAGTTGAAGGGGCGATGGAATTAGCCAAAGAGGCTGGCGCCAAAAGAGCGATTAGATTGGAAGTAAGCGGTGCCTTCCACTCGCCATTGATGGAATACGCCTATGACGGTTTGAAAGAGGCGTTAAAAGATTTGCTGATTAAAGATACAAAAGCCCCGCTGATAGCTAATGTAACAGCAGAGCCATTAGAGGAAGCCGAGAAAATCCGGGAGTTGTTAGCAGAACAACTGTTAAAGCCGGTGCGCTGGGAAGAATCCATCCGAAAATTGGTAGCGTTGGGAGCAGATACTTTCGTAGAGGTTGGTCCTAGCCAGGTGCTTAAAGGATTAATGAAAAGAATTGAACCGAGTGCGAAAGTCTTAAATGTTGAAGATACAAAAGGTCTTGAAGAGACCCTGAAGATACTAAAAGGTTAGGAGCATACGATGAGTTTATACCAAAAAAGACTTGAAAGAGAAAAAAAGAGATTGACAAAATGGTCCCCCCGAGTGACTGCTTGGGTGCATACAGTGATTAATCCTCTTTTAGAGGCACTTGAAGTTGAGCAACATCTCTTGAAAGAGCATAACTGGACATGGCGATATTCCACAGAGACCCTGGAATTTATCAAACCTATTAAAAGGTATCTCGGTCCCCCTGAGTGGCCAAACTATGAAGATTATCTTCGCGCAAATCCTGAATCACGAGGAGAAATAGAGAAACATGATACACTAATAGAACAATTAGATGCACAATGTGAAAAAGCCTTTAGAGAACTTATTGCTTCTGAAGAATTCCTGTCAAAGGTTAGTGCCTTTCTATCTGAATACGCACAAAACTTTAAAGACCAACCATATCCAGGGGGTGCAATTTCCGAGCAAGATTTTCCCAAACTTGTAGCACAGCGCATCATAAATAATCAACATACGGAATTGCCCGAATATTATACTGATGCTTTGTTCTGGAAGTCTTACAGAGAAAATTTTCTTCTCTTCAGAAAAAGAAATGTTTTTGATATACTTAGTGGATATGGAGAAGAGTTGAAACGGACGGACGAAAGACTGGTGAAATACTTTGAAGACATAAGGTTTAAGTTCTGTGAAGAGTATGATATTCCAGCAAGTCCGTTGGCGTAATTAGTATATGAAATCTCATAAGGATTTTCCGAGGTGCCCAATTGTTGACACCGGTCCCCTTTTTGATTTTTTAATATGGGAATACGCGAAGCATTTTACCAAACTATCTTTACTATCATCTACTTCCTGTATAAAAAATGAAACGGAATGGAAAGCAATTCAGTGGTATTTTGGTTATGCAAAACCTATATTTACTTCTCCAGGTGTTATTGCGGAAATCACTGGTTTGCTAAAAAGCCGGATGAAATTTTCAGATATAGAAATTGGGTCTTTCTGGCTATTTGCCAAGCAACCGCTTATTCAACTTGGACTGGATGAGGAACTAATTAAGTTCAAAGATATGGAGGTTCATTTGATTCAACAGTTCTTTCCAACAGATACATCGCTTATAAAGATAGCTCAACAGCATCAACTCCATATTTTTACTGCGGATGGGAAATTATCCAGTTTTTGCAGGAAAAACAATATCTCTGTGTTAGAAATTCATGACATTGTGACTTTTCAGCAGGAGAGTATCTAATGAAACTCAACGATAAAGTAGCTATTGTGACTGGAGCAGGGCAGGGAATTGGCAAAGCCGTTGCCCTGAAGTTAGCCTCAAGTGGAGCAGATGTGGTAATCTGTGACATCAATCTCTCTGAAGCTGAAAAGACAAAAACAGAGGTTGAAAACTTGGGAAGAAAATCTTTAGCCCTCAAGGTTAATGTGGCAGATTTTAACGAAGTCTCACAAATGACTAAAATTGTGCAAGAGAATTTTCCAACTATTGATATTTTGGTGAATAACGCCGGTATTACTCGTGATAATCTCCTTTTACGAATGGAAGAAAAAGATTGGGACTCGGTCTTAGCCGTTAATCTGAAGGGTGCTTTTAACTGCATTAAAGCTGTAATCCGTCAAATGATGAAACAGCGGTATGGTCGGATTGTCAATATATCTTCAGTAATTGGACTAATGGGAAACGCTGGGCAAGCAAATTATGCCGCTTCTAAAGCTGGGTTAATTGGTTTAACCAAATCAGTGGCTAAAGAACTCGCCTCTCGTAACATCACCTGCAACGCCATTGCCCCGGGTTATATTGAAACACCAATGACCGCAAACCTCTCTTTGGAAGTAAAAGAGAGTTATCAGAAATTTATTCCACTTAAACGCTTTGGAAAGCCTGAGGATGTTGCCAATCTGGTGTTATTCTTAGCCTCAGAGCTGGCTGATTATATTACTGGACAGATTATTCAAGTGGACGGTGGGCTTTTAATGTAAAGAACGTTTAAAAAATTTGCGCGAACTATTGCATAGGGAAGGGACAAACGATGAATACGAATAAAAAAGAGTCAAATCTTGTTGATAAGTTTATGCTTTGGTGTTTGAGAAAGACTATTCCTAAGTGGTTGAGAAAAAAAGTGATTCTTTATAAGTCCGCTCCATTTAAAATAGATGCATATTATGTTGAGAATATATACATCATCTATATAGATGTAATAAATTTTGTTTCATATATAAAGAATCAGGAAGAAGAAAAAAATAACGATGAAAAATCTCTCCAGGAACTCATGAAAAAATACAGTTCGTCTATTCCAAAGACTATGGAAAAAAGGGTCATTAAATTTGTGAACTTTTTCCTTCTCCATACGGTTATGATTAGATTTGATAAGAGGATTCGCCAAATTGTGGTGAAATACGATGCTTTTCTCCAAAAGGAAACCGGTGATGATTCACGTGTTATCATTGTAGAAAACGAAGATAGTGCTGTGAAATGTGTGCAGGATTTACTCATAGAATTCTCTGAACCCAATGACATTGAATGTCGCATCTCATTTTGTAAGGGTAGCGTTTACTTATACCCATCAAAGCCATTGTCAATATTTAGTTTGGATGTTTGCAGAGCTCAACGGGCAAATAATCCGTACGGCAAGGGGTCAGACGATAGTAAGAAACCAAATATATTCTTCCTTGGGAAGAAGGAACCGTCAATCGGAGAATGGAAGGAGATTAGAGATAGTTGGGAAACCATAAAGAATCAAGAGAAAGATATCTTGGGAGAAACAAGAGTCTGGAAGTATACGGAGAAACAAAAGAAAAATACCTTGTCTTCGTCTTCGCCTTCGCCTTCGCCGATTACTATATTTCAAATGCTCATCATAGTCCTACTTGTAATAGCTATACTGTTCGCCATTCTGTGCATCCTACTGAAGAAGGCCTTACAAACATAATGCTGGATAAGAAACTAGGAAATATAATAATTGTGGCCCTTGTGGTTATCCTTATCTTCCTTTGCATCGTGGCGGTGAGAAAAGGTCAAACACATAGAAGGGTAGAACTGTGTGTCTTAGAAGATAGTAAAACCGCTCAAGAGGGAACACCCGTATATTTCTTTGAAGATTTTGCAATGTCTAATCAGATATTCTGGAAGAAAGTAGATAAGGAAGGGAAAGTGCTCGTAAGATTTTCTTCTACTATAAAAAGATATATTGTAGTTGGAGATACTGGTAGATACGACTATAGCGAACGGGTATGGCGTTCTATTTCTAAGCCTTGCGATACTTTGGTATTGAAGTTCAGGAAAAGCACACTAACTGTGAGATCTATTCCTGCTAAAGCGCAAGTATTAGATCTTGCCACAAGACAAATTTCAGGGTACACACCATATAGCCTATCCGGTCGTGGAGCTACGCCGTATCAATTCTACTTGCATAAACAGGATTATAAAGATACGCTAATATCTGGCACTCTACGAAGGGATACGACGATATCTATAATGCTGCTCCGTAACGATACCATTACTGTACAACTTACTGCTACCACATTTGACTCAAGAGCTATTGTGACGATAGTTGGCAAACCAACCGGAGCTAAGGTAAAGGACAAAAAATCGGGCAAACCTTGGGGAACAATTCCATTGCGTAATAAGAGAGTGCAGGTGGGGAGATATTCACTTCTGATAGAGAAAGAAGATTACTATCCTGACTCAGTAGACCTCGTAATAAGACCCGGTGAGAAAAAGAAAGTTAATGTAACATTGATAAGCGAGGAGGATAAAAAGATTCAAGAAGCAGTGATAATAGCGGTCAAGCAAAAGAAAGAAAGCGATTCGCTTGTTACAATGTGTGAGAAAAAAAATTACTTGGGTGTTATAGCTTATTGTAAAAACGATACCTCCAAGCAGACTCAAGACAGACGGAATGGAATAATTGGATTGGCATATTTGAATGAGGCTTACTTGCGTCAAGAAAACAGCGATAGTTTGAAAGTGAAGGAGTACCGTGATTTGGCTTTTGTATACTTGGGACAACGTAGTGAAAACATGAAGACGGCAGATTCTGGGGTTCTGTTTGGCTTAGGCCTGATATTTTTGAGCAAGGGCCGATTGAATGACGCAAATAGTGTCATAAGCATTTTGGAGAACAGAGATGAAAGGGGGAAAAGATATGCTGAGATACTTAAAAATAAAAAGTCTAAAGGTGAGATCAAGAAAAAATAAGGGCAAGATCCTGGGTGCATTTTGGATTGGGGTATCTTTTTGTTTGATTGTTTATTCTCTCATAGGAGCGTGTTCAGGGTTTTCTCGATCGTCTCGCCTAAAAAAGGCAGATATTAGCGGATATGTAAAAACCAAAACTAACGAAGAAAGTATCAGTGGTGCTCGTATTTGCGTGTATAGTGGCGTTGACACTATTGGTTGCACTTACAGTAATTCCAAAGGGCATTACCAGATTAAGGGCATACCTATCCGTCAGGATAGTGTCCACATATCTGTAATGGCCGATAACTATGTACCATATGATACTTCGTTTATCCTGTCCGAAGGCTCACAGCACATGGAAGGAAACTTTAAACTCACTCCTACTCGTGGAGGACTTGTAGTGCTAGCATCAGAAGAAAGAGATACCCTTCGTGAGGTACTGCCTTCTTATATAACAGTCGAGGAACTTGTAGATTCATTAAGAATAGATTTTCCCGAAGGAGACACTGTGCCAAAGTCTGAGAGTAAGAGAGCTTTAATTAACAGGAGAAACATGATTTACCCAATATATTCCAGATTGAGAGATAGCCTTAATGTTTGTAAATTTACAGTGGGAATTGACTTAGGGGCATATGATCCTAATAATTTAGTAGCTTATGCTAGAACCAGAGTAGTTCAGAATCTATTCCTTGTGCCTCAAACACAGGTGGGAGGGTACGCCGTAATCAGTTCTCCGAGGGGGGGAGAACCGCCTAGGGATAGTATGATAATAAGAATAAGAATGACCTATATATTTGAGAGGAAAAGATAAGACAAAGAATTCGGGAATGATGCTTTTATCAATTAAAAACTTCATCTTTCAGTCAAAGGAGGTAAAGGAATGAAGACACTACTTGAAGGAAAAATAAAAATAAAGGCAGTCCATGACGCTGATTTGAATTCATTCTTGGCAAGGCTTGCTCTACTGGACAGAATGCAAAACGGTCAACTCAGATGCGCTTTCTGTGATTGTGTCCTCACTTTTGACAACTTTGGAGGAGTGTTTAAAGAAAATGGTATATTAAAGCCTTTCTGCCAAAAAACTGAATGCTATTTTGAAGTGTTGAAGCGAAAAAGTGGAGTAAAAGAGGAACCCATAAATGGTTGAATGGATAAAGTATGTTTTAGGTGGAATTATTGGCTCCCTTATTACTTGGTTCTTTACAAAATGGTTACCCGAACATCCTGAATATGGTGAAAAATTTTTCTATTATCTCCTCAGATTAATTCCGTTTGTTTTTTCATGGAAAAAAAGGAAGATGATTGAAAAAGAAATTCATGCATACATAACGGAAGAAATTAAGAGTATTAACAATGAAGCATATGGTTTTAAACTCTTACCTAAAGGTATCAAAGTAGAATGGACACTGAAGAAAAAAGAAGAAGTTGTGATTGAAGAAAACGAAATAATTATCCGTTTGGGTTCTCGAATAAATCCTTGCGAAAATTTTGTGGATGTCCTTATGTTATACCTTACAAATTCCTTTATGACAAATGAAAGTATGTATCTCAAACCCAGTCTATATGAGGCGTGCAAATTTCAAATAGCCATTACGATGCTAAGAAATCGCTCAGACGAGCACTATCAAATCTTTATGAACAAGTATTATAAACCTATATTAGAAAAATATGATGAAGTAATAAATTACAGCGAGAAACTAGAGTGTATAGAAAAAAGTGGGTTACTTACTCCAGTTTTTCTACCAGCCATTTCATTCTATACTGACAATTGGATTTTTCAAAGAAAGTCTCCTTCATCTCAAATACATCAAGAGGTTAATGAATTTCTTGATTTTATCAATAACATCGCTACTAAAAAAGAATACGAAGCAGAAATGGGCGAGGAACCACCTTCAACCTATCAGAGAAATTATCTAAAAGTAGGCATAATTTTGGTAGCAAGACCAGAACTTGCTGAAAAATTCGAATATAGACCACATTTAGAAGCAGCAAAAATAGGGCTTAAACAAGTTGATATTCTGTTTGTTACAGGGAGAGGCAGAAATGTTAGTTTAGCAGAGAGAGTTGCTCTAAAACTCAGAGAAGAAACTTTCTGTGAACAAATTGACGGAACCTGTAAATTTAATTTTTATTCTCAAGAAGGTAAAAAAATAGAAGGGGTCTGTTATGTATTTAAAAAGGTTCTTTCGCAAAAAGCTGTTATCTGAAATTTTGAAGTCAAAATTGAAACAATTCATGCCAAAGGAGAAAAATACATGGTATTTACTATAAAAAATCAAGAATATCAACAAGTACAGAGTCTGAGAAATGGAGGTGGAAATCTCTCAATACCAAATACCAAATTTCTAGACCAATTTGTTATATTTGTCTTTATAGCTATATGTATCTTTCTAAACAGTATTTTTCCCATAATTCTTTCACATTTTGGTTTCGATCTTTCACAAAATATTACGGGCCTTTTTGTCTTCTTTGGATGGAACTCACTTATTGCTTATAGAAGCACAGTAGTTCTTCTTTCATTTCTATCCGTCAAATCTCTTCCAAAATTGAAAGATCTGACTACTTCTCCTAGAGTTGCCTTACTTTACCTTACTAAAGACGATGCGTCTTATGAAATATTAGCACATTTAGACAAACAGGTGTATAGTAATTATGAAGTATATGTCTTGGATGATTCGGAAATAGAAGATTCGCACAATGTTTTATTTCAATTTCCATATAAGATTGTTCGGCGTAAAGATAAAAGTGGCTATAAGGCTGGAAATTTAAATTATTGGATCGAAAATTTCGCTCATGAATTCGAGTATTTTGTTGTGTTAGATAGTGATAGTGCCATTCCACCCAATTATATTGCTGAAATGTTGAAGTTTGCTGAACATCAAGAAAACCGTGAGGTGGCTATTTTTCAGAGTCGTTTGTGTGCTGACCAGTCGCGTAATTTACTCTCAAAATATCAAACACTTGTATTGAAAATTCAGCAAGTCTTTTTTGAGAGGATTGGCAATCGAATGTCCACAATGGAGAATTGGGGACATAATATATTAGTCCGCGTGCCGGCGATTAGAGACAATGGTGGGTTTAATCCAAATTTCGTAGGTGAGGATATTGCGACTACTTTTGACCTTTGGGAAAAGGGATGGAGCTGTCATTTTGTTGATGTGCCTTCGTGGGAGGGAGTTCCATCTACTTTGGAATCTTTTACAAAGAAAACCGTAAGAACTACATTAAGTAATGCACAGCTTATATTAAATGGAAAGTGGAGTATATCTGTATTTCACAAAATGTTTCTTTTCATGTCGATCTATCCTTTTATCCTCTTGGGCTTATCACTTCCTTTTCTTCTTAAAGCTGTTTTGAGCTTTCCAATATCTATAGGGGCTTTTAGCAACAACACATTGATAGTCTTATGGGAAAACTATTCTACAGTCTTTTTGTTTATCTGGGGGTACTTCGGGTTTTTCATTATTTTTGATTTGCCATTGTTTATCCGGGCTGGGTTAAATATTAAAGAGATTGCTTTTGTCAAGATAACGGGTTTAGCTCTCAGCCTTCATTTGCTTTGGCCTATAATAAAGGGACTTGTAGAGGTATTACTTCAGAAAAGACTGAAGTTTACAGTAACTCCGAAAAAGTCAGAATCAAGGCCTTTTAGTGTTAAGTTCTCAGAAATCATTCCAACTATTTTCCTGGTAGTAATATTCATAGTAGGTATAGTGTGGAATCCTATTGCATTTGTATTTAATGTACACTGGTTAACTTTTTTCTTAATAGCACCCTTTTTATTAATGCGATTAGAAAAAGAAAGATTGCCCAGACAAATATTCTACTCCATCTGAAAGAAGAAGATAAGAAAAATGGGATTAAATTTTCCAACTTCCTTAAAGCGATGGATAAAATCTCACAGCACGATACTGAATTCTCTATTCGGAGGACTGCAGCTTGTTATAGCCTTGCTAATGTTATATTTCCCTCCCGGTGTAACTCGACTAATTTTACTTTGGGTTTTCATTTTGTTGGCTTTTTTCTTTCTCACCTATTGGTTATTTCGTACCCGAAATTTATTTACCGTAAGTTTGTTCATTTTAGCAATAATTCTCACAGCTTTTATATTGGTTGAGGTAACTGAAAAAGAACTAAAAAAGATGATATACGAAATATCGCGTGAGCAGGTAGATAGTTATTTGAATTTAGTGAATAAGATTCGGAGAGATATAGAGAACCCTGGAGCAACGACTTGCGAGGATGATACTATTACGAACGGTATATCAGTAAGAACATTTAGGTTACTCTCGCAAGAAAATAATCCGATTGCAAGAATACACTGCAAGTCTCACGGTTCCCAATGGGTAATTTTGCTAATTGAGTATTTCAACGAGCAAGGAGAGGTTTTTACTGAAGATAAATTCATCTGTGAATTAGGAAAGTGGTTCCTTCGCAGAGAAATCTACTTTGATAATAGTAATAAGAGATACATAGTTATAGTCGAATTAGACAATAAGATGTTCCTAGATATGCAATCTCAGAAAATAACTGGAGGTAACTATCCCGAAACTTCACAGCTTTTCTACGGCGGGACTTTTAAAGAATATAGCTGGAGAGCAAGTCAACTAATGCCATCTCCTCCTATCCCTCCAATACCAATCCTGCCATATTCCCCGTAGAAGGTGTCTGAACAATCAAAAACAAACAAGAAGGGAAAAAACATGAAAAAGAACGCTCTCTTACGTGGACAAAAATTGTACCACTACTTATTTATATCAATTGTACCATTAGCTATTGCTGTAACATTAATTTTAGCTTTTTTTGCAAACTTTCCAGTGAAATACGAAGAATGGATTAGAAAAAAGCATCTTAGTATTAAAATTACCGAGGCTACATTTTTGGGAAGGGGTGGTGAAGGAAATGAATCAGCTTTATATAGTGTAAAAGGTCAGTATGAACGAATGAATGAAAAAATGGGTATCATCATATTTATTCGGCCATGCTATGAAGACTATTGGTCCCTTCAAACTATAGGCTGGCCACCTGAGGGGCCTCGCTTTGCCAACATTTTAGGCAAGGGAAAATGGCAAATGGAACCTGTTTACATAGGAAGTAGAAAAAATATGCCGGAACAGAAAAAATTCGAGATATATGCTGTTATAATTAGTCGAGACGAAAATAGTCAACTTATGAATGCTCTCCAAAAGAATCAGGGTATCCCATTCTTTACAAAACAGGAGGATATAGACAAAACAGTTAGCTCCTTAATTTGGTCAAAACGATTTGTCATAGAAATTCCTGACTGAGAGAGCAAGGAACCTATAATCGAGTAGTATGGAATTTATCGATCCAAAACTTCAGACAACACGGATTCAAGCGGATGAAAGCAGATGCAATCACGCCCAGGCGGAACTGCATCCGTATATATTCATTGTTCACACAAGATGAGAAGAATAAGAATCTGTAAAATTTAAAATCTTTTTGTTAAAGGAGGTGAAGAGATGGATATTCGGGAAGAAACAAAAAAGATTATTGTTGAGCAACTGGGAGTTGATGCAGCGCAAGTGACTGATAGTGCCTCTTTCATTGATGATTTAGGGGCTGATTCCTTAGACACGGTGGAATTAGTGATGGCTCTGGAAGAAAAATTTGGCATAGAAATTCCTGACGAAGATGCGGAAAAACTAACTACCGTGGGAGCGGCGATTGACTATTTGGAAAAGAAAGTGGCAGAAAAATCAGCTACCGCTTGACGGAAGAATAACATTTAAGGAGATAAGTAGTTTTCAAAAAAATAGTGGCGAGTCCCGTTAGAAACACTAGAAAGTTGAGCTTCACCCCGTTAGAAACTCAGGAGAGTCAGGCTTCCCGGGTGTTACTAACGGGGTTCACGGGAGTTTCTAACGGGACAAGTAGCGAGAATTGAGCTTATAGGGTTTTCTCGGTTTATTGAGTTTACCGGGTTATTAAAACCCAATGAACCCAAAAAACTCAACAAACTCAATTAACCCAATATTCTCTACTTCCTACTCACTACTTGCCGAGCGTAAGCGAACGAAGTGAGGGTTATCTTGTTTAAAAATCTATGTAATCATATTCCGACCTGTCCGTTGTTTCCCTGGCCGTTGTAGCGACTTCAGAGAAGAACGGGCAGGCAAGATGCAAAGCCAACGGTCAGGAGCGTAAGCGAGGCTTATCTTAATATGAGAAGAGTAGTTGTTACTGGAATGGGGGCAATTACCCCTGTAGGATTAAATGTTGAGGAGTTTTGGTCAGCATTAAAAGCTGGCAAGAATGGAGTAACCAAAATCAGCCGGTTTGACGCCACGAAATTCTCTACCCAGATTGCCGCTGAGGTAAAAGGATTTGAGCCGGAAAAATATATTGATAAAAAAGAAATCAAAAGGATGGACCGCTTTGTTCAGTTCGCTTTAGCCTCGGCAATTATGGCTATGAAAGATGCTGAACTGAAAATGTCTGAGGAAGACTTAATCCGGAGTGGAGTAATTGTGGCCTCAGGAATCGGTGGAATTGAGAGTTGGGAGGTCCAACATCACAAATTGTTGGATGGTGGTCCGGATAAGGTCAGTCCGTTTTTTGTTCCGATGATGATTATTGATTTAGCTGCCGGGTATATTTCTATGCGCTTAGGAATCAAAGGAGTAAATTTTGCCACTGTCTCGGCTTGTGCTTCTTCTTCACACGCTATCGGAGAAGCCTTCCGGGCGATTAAAGATGCTGACTGTGAAATTGTAATTGCGGGAGGAGCAGAGGCGGCTATTACGCCACTCTCCGTGGCAGGTTTTTGTGCTATGCGCGCTCTTTCAAAAAGAAACGACGCTCCGGAAAAAGCTTCCAGACCTTTTGACCTTAATCGAGATGGCTTTGTCATTGGAGAAGGAGGAGGAATTGTAATCTTAGAAGAATTGGAACACGCCCTCAGAAGAAATGCGAAAATCTATGCCGAGGTAGTGGGCTATGGAGCTACGGCTGATGCCTATCATATAACTGCTCCCGCACCCGGAGGCGAAGGCGCAATGAGGTCAATGCAATTGGCTATGAGAGAGGCCAATTTGAGACCGGAAGAAATTGATTATATTAACGCCCACGGAACTTCTACCGACCTCAATGACAAGATTGAAACTATGGCCATCAAACAAGTCTTTGGGGAACACTCAAAAAGATTAGCCATCAGTTCCACTAAATCTATGATTGGGCATCTACTCGGAGCTTCAGGAGCAGTAGAATTTATTGCTACTTGCTTGACCATCAAAGATTCTGTGATTCATCCAACTATTAACTACGAAACACTTGACCCAGAGTGCGACCTTGATTATGTGCCCAATACCGCTTGCACCCGGGAGGTTAAAGCGGCTCTTTCCAATTCTTTTGGTTTTGGTGGACACAATGTAACTTTAGCGGTAAAGAAATTCAACCCGTGATGTTTGGAAAATCATTTTTTAATCCTAAGAAAAAGAATCATCAGTTGCCATTGATTAGACGCCAGCAACTGAAAGAGCTGCAAAAGAGATTGAATCTGCACTTTAAAAATCTGACCTTGCTGAATCAATCTCTTTGCCATCGCTCATTTGTCAGTGGCAAAAATGGGGAATCAAACGAACGCTTGGAATTTTTGGGAGATGCGGTTCTGGGACTGATTGTCTGTGAATATCTCTATCAAACCTTTCCGGAAAAGAGCGAAGGTGAATTGAGCGAACTTAAGTCCCTCTTAGTCAGTCAAAAGATTCTGGCCAAAAGGGCTCAAGAAATAAGCCTGGGAGATTATCTTCTTCTCAGTCTGGAAGAGAAAAATTCAGGAGGAAGAAGAAAGGCCTCTATCATTTCTGACGCCTTTGAGGCTTTGATTGGAGCAACCTTTTTGGATTCAGGACTTAAAACTTGTAAAGAACTTGTTTACCGGGAAATCCTCTCAAAGGCTCAAGAGATTGTTTCGGCTCAAGAGCATATAAATTACAAAAGTTTTTTATTAGAGTATGTGCAAGCCCATTTTCTCTGCCAGCCTGAATATTGCCTAAAAGGAGAAACAGGACCAGAGCATCAAAAGATTTTTGAGGTGGAAGTGAAAATAAAGGGGAAATGTTTAGGAAAAGGTCTGGGGCAGAGTAAGAAACAGGCTGAACAAGAAGCGGCTAAAGAAGCCTTCTTAATTCTAAAGAAGAAGGAGGAATAATGGAATATTTCTTGACTGAAGAACAAGTGATGATTAGAGACCTTTGTCACCAGATTGCCGAAGAGAAAATCAAACCAGTCCGGGCTCATTATGATGAGACACAGGAATTTCCCTGGGAAATTGTCAAAATTTTGGCCGAGGCAGATATCTTCGGTGTCTTCATCCCCAAGGAATATGGTGGATTGGGAGGAGGCGTGCTGGAGATGTGTTTGGCTACTGAAGAACTTTCCCGGGCCTGCGGGGGAATTGCCTTATCTTTTGCCGCTACTGGTTTAGGGACTTTTCCTATTCTCCTTTTCGGCAATGAGGAGCAAAAGAAAAAATATTTGCCAGCAATCGCCAGAGGTGAACGATTGGCCGCTTTTGCCTTAACTGAAGCGAATGCGGGAAGCGATGCCGGGGCTATTCAAACCAGTGCAGTTAAAGATGGAGACCACTATATCTTGAATGGCACAAAGCAATGGATTACCAATGGCGGGGAGGCAGAAATTTATACAGTCATTGCCATGACTGATAGAACAAAAGGAAGCCGAGGAGCTACTGCTTTCATCGTGGAAAAAGACACACCAGGTTTTACCTTCGGGAAGAAGGAAAATAAGATGGGCATTCGGGCTTCTGCTACCAGAGAATTGGTCTTTCAGGACTGTCGTATTCCTAAAGAAAATATTTTAGGTAAAGAAGGGATGGGCTTTTTGGTGGCGATGAAGACTCTGGATAAGTCCCGGCCGGGGGTGGCCGCTCAGGCGGTGGGAATTGCCCAAGGGGCACTTGACGAAGCTCTTAAATATGCGCGAGAGAGAATTCAATTTGACAAGCCGATTATCTCCTTTCAAGGAATTCAGTTTATGCTGGCTGAAATGGCTACTAAGATAGAAGCCGCCCAAACCTTAACTTATGCAGTAGCCAAAATGATTGATAGCGGCGCGGAAAAAATTTCCAAACAATCAGCAATGTGCAAATTATTTGCCTCAGATGTGGCGATGGAAGTGACTACCAATGCTGTGCAAATTCTCGGTGGCTACGGCTATATGAAAGAATACCCTGTAGAAAAGATGATGAGAGATGCCAAAATTACTCAAATTTATGAAGGGACAAATCAAATCCAAAGAACAGTGATTGCGACTAATCTAATCAAAGAAAGTGCGAGCAAAAAGGAATAAAAGACTCTATGTCAGAATTGCGCCAAAATCCTGCTACCAAGGAATGGGTGATTATTGCCACCGAAAGGGCAAAGAGACCAGAGGACTTTCCCAAGACTCCCTCTCCACCTTCTGCCGAACTCCCCAAGTTTTGTCCTTTCTGCCCGGGCAATGAAGATTCTACCCCCCCCGAAGTCTTGTCCTATCGCAAGGAGGGCACAGAACCTAATAAGTCCGGCTGGTGGATAAGGGTCATCCGCAACCGTTTTGCCGCTCTGACTCCTGACGGCAGTTTAGAGAGGAAAGAACTGGGGTTCTTCCGAAGTATGGACGGTGTCGGACATCATGAAGTAGTTATTGAAATGCCAGAGCATCATAAATCAATCACTACCGCTGAGAGAAAACAAGTTGAGGAAATTATTCTGGCTTATCGGGAGCGCTATCTTGCATTAGTGGAAGACCCAAGAGTTCAATTGGTGATTATCTTTAAAAATCACGGCAAAGCGGCAGGCAGTTCCCTGGAACATCCGCACTCCCAAATTGTAGCCACGCCTATTGTCCCTGGTAGAATCAGAGAGCGAATTGAAGCGGCTATTAGACACTATGATGACCATGGAGCCTGCGTCTACTGCGAAATTATGAAAGAAGAAAAAAATGAAGGCAAAAGAATAGTGCTAGAGAATGATGACTTTTTTGTTTTTGAACCATTTGCTCCACGCTCTCCGTTTGAAACTTGGGTTCTACCTAAAAGACACAGTTCTACCTTTGGGCAAATTACCATTGATGAAGCAAAAAACCTGGCTGCTATTCTTCAAACAACCCTCAAAAAAGTTCATTCAGGACTGGGAAATCCAGATTATAATTTTGTCATCCACACTGCACCCAAACGAGATGTTAATGAAGAATACTATCACTGGCATATTCAAATAATTCTTCGCTTATCTATTCCTGCTGGATTTGAAATGGGCTCAGGAATTTATATTAATGTGATTCCACCAGAAGAATGCGCCCGCTTTTTGAGAGAGATTGACTAATAAAGGGGCAATGGTAGAGGGGAAACGATCTGTCTCGCCAAGGAAAATTATAACCACTGGGCTCAGCAAGGTTAAGGTTTAGGATAAGGTTAAGGTGTTATATCTTACCTCTCTCAACCTTAACCTCAACCTTATTTTCGCAGCGGACTGATTAGGTATCGTAAAAAAACAGATAAAATAGAGAGGAGGTGAAAAAGATGATTTTCTCTAAGATTATTTTTGCCCTTGCAGGGATAAGTCTCATCTTGGGACTGATTGGCCATTTCTTTGTTATAGGCAAGGGTCACATCCTGAATACTACGCCCAGTGCTTACTTAAGATTCACTGATACCCTTCTTCTGGCGGGGATTCTAGTCACTCTGCTCTTCAAGGGCGTCAAAAAGGGCGAATAAAAGTTACAACAATAGACACCGATGGACACTGATGGAGTTATTGGGTTATTAAGTTAATCTGTGCCAATCTGTGTCTAAAAAATAAGACTTCTGCAAAATGCCTGTTAAGTGTCATTGCGAGGAGCAAAGCGACGAAGCAATCTGACCCAAAGGCTCATTCCGAACAAAGTGAGGAACCTCAATGGGACTGCTTCGCTATCGGTCGCAATGATAAATTATCTCATTTTGCAGAACTCTATGTCTAAAAAAATTAGACTTCTGCAAAATGAGAAATATAAGTAAAGATTAGGGATGGAGAGAAGAAAAAGAGAGAGATTGGGGAGATAAGAGAAGAGATTTAATGAGCTTTGTGGATGAAGATAGGCTGTTTATTTAAAA
>JBFLXN010000209.1:0-4037 GCA_040755715.1 Candidatus Edwardsiibacteriota bacterium | reverse complement strand
GAATTTATCGTTCTCGCAAAGGAAAAAGAAAATAAGAATAGAAAATGTCAAAGAGCAAAAACTTTGGCTTCCCTTATCAGGAACCAGTTATATTGAAGTCTCTATTTTTCACCAGTAACTATAATAACAGTATATACCTTATCGGAGGGAATATGACTTGTGAATTTTGCGGAGGGCAGACAGTAAAAAAGAAGGTAAAAAGGCAACACTGGCTCCATGGCAAATTATACATTGTTGAAAATGTGGAAGCAGAGGTTTGTCTTGAATGTGGAGAGCGATACTTCCATGCCAGAACACTTGATGAGATAGACCGTCTTTTGGAAAGGGAGCACACTGTAAAAGAACGGATTGATGTTGAATTAGTTACTTTATAAGAAGAGGGTGCAACTTCGCCTAACAGCAGGCTAAAAAGAAACAAATTAAAGGCAAATGCTATTGCACTTCTTTTAGCCTGCAATCGTTATACGCTCTGATAAATCGGACTGGCTACCTCTTAGCCACTAACTTAGGAGAAGAACCAAAAAATTCTATATTTTCGAGAGGAAACCTTATGAAACCCCAAGATTTGATTGGTTTAATTAAGAACAAATTTGGTGAGAAGATTCTTGAAATCTCTGAGCCAGTGAGTAATCAGGTTTACTTTACCATTTCTAAAGAGGCAGTTAGACCATTATCTGAGTGTCTCTTTAAGGAATTAAACGCTCGCTTTGTCATCAGCGCCGGAACTGATTTAGGGAATACAAATCATAAAGAAAAATTTTCAGTCCTACATATTTTTTCTTTAGACCAAAAGCAAATGTTTGTTTCGTTACGAATTTTGCTTCAAGAAAAAGACTTGAGTCTGGATTCCATCACTCCATTAATTCCTGCGGCTGGCTGGGCTGAAAGAGAATTCAAGGATATGATGGGCCTTGAACCGCTGGGACATCCAGACCCCAGAAGATTGGTTCTTTCCGATGATTGGCCAGAAGGGGTTTATCCTCTGCGCAAGGATATTCCCTATGATTATAAACCACCATTGGATTTGACCGCGGCACCTAAATTAAAACCACCCCCCCCGGGTTCAACTGTTCTCCCAATCGGTCCTTTCTTTCCGGTGTTAGAAGAACCGGTTTATTTTAGAGTCTTTGTAGAAGGAGAGAGGGTCAAAGGATGTGATTATCGGGGGTTTTATAATCACCGTGGAGTTGAGAAACTCGGCGATTCGGTCTTAACCTATAATCAAATTCCCTTTCTGGCTGAGCGGATTTGCGGTATCTGCGGGTTCACTCATTCAGTCTGCTATTGCCAGGCGGTGGAAGCCGCTGCTGGGATTGAGATTCCCTGGCGGGCAAAGTTTATTCGCAGTTTGATGTTAGAATTGGAAAGAATTCACAACCATCCCCTCTGGCTTGGTATTGCTGGACATATCATTGCTTTTGATACAGTTTTGATGCAAGCCTGGCGGATTCGTGAACCGGTGATGTGGCTCTGCGAAAGAATCACGGGAAATAGAAAGACCTACGGAATGAATCTTGTCGGCGGAGTGAGAAGAGATGTGACCAGAGAAATGTTTCCAGAAATTCAGCGAGTGATTGATAAGATTGAAAAGGAATGGAAAGAGGTCATAGCCGCAGTTGAAGGGGATACACCACTTCTAATGCGCCTGAAAAATGTTGGTTTTCTGAAAAAGGAATCAGCGATTAATTATGCCGCTACTGGCCCAACTACTCGTGGTTCCGGGGTGAATATTGATTCTCGTCGTGACCATCCTTACGCCGCTTATGAGCGGCTAAAATTTAAGGTAATTACCTTTGAAGAAGAAGACATTTGGGCAAGGACTTTAGTCCGGCTTTTTGAGACGATTGAGTCAATTAAAATTGTGCGACAATGTTTAGAGGCGTTAGAGGAATTGCCAGAAGGTGAAATTCTCACTGAGATTGAGGAAGAAATCCCACAGGGTAAGGAAGGAATTTCAGTGGTGGAAGCGCCGCGAGGTGAGGCAATTCACTACATCTTGACGGGTGAAGGGAATAAGCCCTGGCGCTGGCGAGTGCGGGCACCGACTTATGCCAATTTGCAGGTGATTCCCTCTATGATTGAAAATGAGACAATCGCCGATGTCCCGATTATAATCGGGAGTATTGACCCCTGCTTCTCCTGCACTGAACGAATGGAAATCATAGACCTCAAAAGCCGGAAAGTAAATGAGAAAATCCATCCTCAAATTTGAGACAGACAGATTGTTAGGATACACCTGCCTATGCTTGCTTCTTATGATAAAATTTAAAATTTTCCTAATAGTCTTTTTGTTTCTCTCAAAAGACATTGTTTTAGCTGACCCCCCCTGACCCCCCCCTTACCCCCCCAGCCAGGTTAAAGCCTTTGATACTCCACACGATGAAGGAAGAAGCATTACTTTAACCTGGCAAATTTCCGCCGAGGATAGTTTGCTTTCAGGCTACAAAATTTTCCGCCGTTCCCATCCAGATAGTAATTACAAAGAAGTTGGCTTTGTTCTCAAAGGACAGGAAATATTTCAGGACAATACGGTCAAAGATAGAATGAATTATTTTTACTTTGTGCGTGCCGAAATAGACACCTCACATTTTGCCACATTAGCCCCGATGAAATCTGAACTAACAGGGTTTACCGATTCAGAAAGAGTGGGTCCGGTCTTTGCTTTCCCCCAATGGTTCAATACTGCCAGAATCAATATTTTACTCTTTGTGATTCTTTTTTGTGCTATGGTTATCTGGTATATAAATCGGGCAAAGAGAGGCGAGAGTCTCTTTATTCGCCGGATTGCTGGTTTAGATGCGGTTGATGAAGCAGTCGGTCGTTCCACAGAAATGGGACGACCACTTCTTTATATCTTAGGATTGCTTTCTATTGATGATGTGACTACTCTGGCGGGATTAACCATTTTGGGAAGAGTAGCCAAGAAAGCGGCTGAATATGAAACGCCCCTAATAGTTCCCTGCTATGACCCTTTAGTGATGACTACCGCTCAAGAGATCGTCAAGCAATCTTATAGCGAAGCCGGGAGACCTGATGCTTATAATCAGAGTAATATCTATTATCTTTCTGGTGACCAGTTTGGGTATGCGGCTGGAGTGGATGGAATCATCTTGAGAGAAAAACCAGGGGCAGTATTCTTGCAGGGATATTTTTATGCGGAATCGCTCATCTTAGCAGAGACAGGACATTCTATTGGTGCTATTCAAATTGCCGGCACGACGGCCACTGACCAATTGCCTTTCTTTGTTACTGCCTGTGATTACACTTTGATTGGAGAAGAGATGTACGCCGCCTCTTCATATCTCAGCCGTGAACCCCTGATGCTGGGAAGTCTTAAAGGGGAAGACCTGGCAAAAGTAATCATTGTGTGCATTTTTATTGTGGGGATGATTTTAGAAACCATCGGAGTGCATTGGCTGACCGGCTGGTTGAAATATTTGTAGACACGCCATGGCGTGTCTCTTGAATGCTAACAAATGAGTCTCTATAAAAACAAATACCGTGTCCAGTCCACGCGATTAAGAGATTGGGATTATACAACAAGCGCATATTATTATGTTACAATTTGCACAAAAGATAGAAAATGCACCTTAGGTGAGTTTGTAAATGGACGAATGCGTTTGTCGAATATTGGGAAAATTGCTGAAGAATATTTACGGAGGATTAGCGAACATTTTCCGCACGCAAAATTTGATGAATATGTTGTTATGCCTAATCATGTTCACGAAATTATAATTATTGAAAATGACATTGTAGAGACATGCGACCGCGTGTCCCTACAGAAAAATGAATTTTCAAAACCGATTTCTGGTTCATTATCGGTTATTGTTAATCAATATAAATCATCTGTTAAACGGTGGTGTAACCAAAACGGATGTTCTTATTTTGAATGGCAAAAATCATATTATGAACATATTATAGTTACTGGTGAAAAATTATTTATTCCAACAAAAAATAGTGATTTCCAGTCTGATTATTTCTTGAGTATCCTCGGAAATTATGATATAATTTAAATGTCAAAAAATTTCCGAGGAGGT
>JBFLXN010000208.1:0-4109 GCA_040755715.1 Candidatus Edwardsiibacteriota bacterium | reverse complement strand
CTTGGGTCAGACAACGTAATCGTCAGAAAGCAACCGTTTCCTGGCAGTTTACAAAGAACATTGCTCGTAAGAAACTTAACAGGTTCTATTACAATATCAAAAATTAGTGTCACAGACCACTAGTAGTCTGTCGCATAAATATTTGACAATAAGGGTGTCAAGAAAAAAAGACAGAAAAAAAGACCTAATGTCGAAATATGAGTAGCCCCGACATTTATGTCGGGGAAAACTAAAACCCTCACCCCCTTCTGTCCCCCTCTCCCCGACTTTGTCGGGGAGAGGGGGAAACAGGGGGGAGTGGGTCTCTTTCAACCCCGACCTAAAGGTCGGGGCTATTAAAAAACAACTTATTTCCTAAAAATAAAGGCCTCATCCTGTCAAAAATTAATGCGACAATGCACTAGTGTATTGTCTCATAAATATTTGACAATTTGGGTGGTAGTGTAGGCTGGCCCGTCCCGATAAATCGGGACGCCCGGAGGGGGCTTGTCCCCGTAAAAAATAGAATCTAATCAATAGCCCAGTCCTTTAGGATTGGGGAAAAGAGAAATAGAGCAAAGAATTCAAAGGCCGTTAACGGCCTTATAAAAACAGACATTTCTCATTTCATTATTCCCAGACATAAATGTCTGGGCTATGGATGCGATGAGAAGAAACAAATTCCTACGCCCATTCACCCCGCACTTATCCTAAAACGAAGCATAGGCATCGTAGAGGATAAGTGCGGGGCAAGAGGGGCTACACTACAAAACCTCACAAATTTATGTTACAATGCACTAGTAGTGTGCTTGACAATATTTATAAAATTGCTATAATAGACTATATAAAATGAAAATTTACCTTGATGTTTGCTGTTTGAATCGTCCTTTCGACGATCAATCTGAAGACAGAATACGACTCGAATCCGAGGCTATTATTACAATTCTTAGTCATTGTCATAGTAAAGAATGGGAACTTATTGGGAGCGAAATCATAGAATTTGAAATCTCAAAAACCCCTGACGAAGACTAAAGAGAAAGAGTTTCAATTTTAGCCAATATCGCCCGTTTAAGAATAGTTGTTGAGCAAAAAATAGTAAATCGTGCTTTGGAACTTCAAAGTTTAGGTCTCAAACCGCTCGACGCCTTACACATCGCTTGTGCCGAGAAAGGACGGGCTGATGTTTTTCTTACCACTGATGATGAATTATTACAAAAAATTCGGCGCGAGGATATAAAAATAAAGGTAAGGGTGGATAATCCCCTTACCTGGTTAACGGAGGTAATTCATGAAGAGTGAAATAATAAGCCCTCGTGAAATAAGAAAAATAGGTCTGGAATCTTTAGCCAAAGTTTTAGGGCCTATAGGTATGGTGCGTTTTTTACAACAATTTGAAGCAGGTAGAGGTAACTACACAAAGGAAAGAGTTCGATGGTTTGGCAAGATAACTATTCAAGATATTGTGAAGGAAATTAGAAAAAAACGCTGTAAATAACCGATTTATAAACACAAATATAGATGACTCAAAAAACAGAAGAGCGTCGTTTAATAACTATTCTTTTTGCAGACATTTCAAGATTCACAGCGCTTAGCCATAAGTTAGACCCCGAAGATGTCCAAGAAGTGGCGAATACCTGTTTTGAATACCTTAATCAGCCAATCAACAGACAGGAGGGCACAATCCACAAATATGAAGGCGATTTGGTGATTGCCTTGTTTGGAATCCCTACAAGCCATGAGGATGACCCTGAACGGGCGATAAAGGCAGGCTTAGAGATGATGGGACTTGTTCCTGAAATAAATGAGACCATTTCAAAAAGATTAAAGGCAAAGGGTGTAGTGGCAGACCTTGGTCTGCACATCGGTATAAATTGTGGCACTGTGGTTGCTGGCGAGGTCGGCTCTCTGGAGAAGAAAGAATACACGGTGATGGGCGATGTAGTCAATCTGGCGTCAAGGTTAAAGGATAATGCAAAAAGAGGTGAGATAATAGTTTCTGAACCAGTGTTTCGGGCCTCAAGGTATCTGTTTGATTATAAGGCACTGCCACCAGTTACTGCTAAAGGGATTGAGGAGCCGGTCTGGGTATTCAAGCCATTGAAGATAAGAGAGAAGCCTGACCCAAAGCGAGGTATTCAGGGACTTTATTCGCCATTGGTCGGCCGGGACAAAGACTTAGAATCGCTCAAACAATCGGTCAAGAAATTGGAGAAAGGCAGATTTGGCGCAGCTTTCATTCTTGGTGATGCTGGTCTTGGAAAATCAAGGCTTTACGAAGAACTGAAAAAACATCTCATTTCTACTACGCAACCTGAAGGTTGCGACTACACTTTTTTCAAAAAACATTTAACCAATTACCAATCACCAATTACGATTCTTGAAGGTCGTTGTCTATCCTACGGAGATGCCATCACCTACTGGCCATTTTTACAGATTTTAGAGCAAATCTTTGGGATTACGGATGCTGATTCACCAAAAATAATTCAAGAAAAACTGCTGAAAAAGGCCAGGCATCTGTTTCCCGATGACTGGAAAGAAATAGTGCCATATTTAGGCTATCTGTTCGCCATCCGTTTTTCTGACGAATTGGACGAGAAGGTGAAGTACCTTGAGCCCAAGGACCTGAGGATACAGCTATTCATAAGCGTCAGGAAACTGCTCTTCCAAATATCCCGTAGCCAGCCGGTGTTAATAGCAATTGATGATTGCCAATGGATAGACGCCACATCCTTAGAGTTGATAGAGTTCATCTTTGACTCGCCGGAACCGTTCCCGTTATTGTTTCTGGGTCTTGCCCGAATAGAAAAGGAGAAACCCTATTATAAGACCAGGGAAAATTTGAAAAAGAAATTGGCCGATGATTATCTGGAGATAATATTGGAGCCATTGGATATGGATTCCAGTGCGCAACTGACCCATAATCTGTTAAAGGTGCCCGGGTTTAGTAAGAAGTTCAGGGACAAGATTCTTGCCAAGGCCGAGGGCAATCCCTTTTATCTTGAAGAAATCCTCCGGTCTTTGATTGATTCTAATATTTTAATTTTTAAATCTGGCATCTGGACACTTAGCCCTTTGCCCTATGCCCTTAGCTCCATACAAATTCCCGACACGGTTCAGGCTGTGATTGCCTCGAGGCTAGATCGGCTCCATCAGGATGTTCGGGAGGTCTTGCAGATGGCCTCGGTGATGGGCCGGAGCTTTTATGTGCGGATACTGGCACATCTCGGCGAATTTGAAGAACTTATGCTGACCTTATATTTAGCCACTCTTGAGGAGTTTGAGTATATACAAAAACTTGAAAGCCAAAAGCTGAAAACTGAAAGCCAAAAGCTGAAAGCTGAAAGCCAAAAACTGAAAGCTGAAAGCCAAAAACTGAAAGCTGAAATAGAATATATTCAAAAATCTAAAATCTGCAATCTGCAATCTGAAATCGAGTATATGTTCCGGCATCCGCTGCTTCAGGAGGTGGTCTACAATAGTTTGTTGAAGAAGCGGAGAAAGGAACTGCACCGCAGAACCGGGGAGGCGATAGAGAAAATATTTCATAACCGGCTGGACGATTTTGCCGAAATTCTGGCTTACCAATATATCAATAGCGACAGCCCAGAAAAGGCGATTGAATGGCAGAAAAAGGCCGGGCACAAGGCAAAAGAAAGATATGCCAACGACAAGGCAATCGGGTATTTTGAAAAGGTAATATCAATCATAAAACAACAAAAGCTTGTAGGAGCAATTCACGAATTGCCCCTGATAGATGCCTATGAAGCCCTTGGCGATGTTCATAATTTGAAGGCTGAATATGAGCAGGCTATAAAAAATTATGAAGAGATGTTTGATAATGCGACAGATAAAATAGTCAAGGCAAAGGCAAGAAGGAAGATAGCTGATGTCTGCGAGAAACAGGGCAAATATGATGATGCATTAAAAATTCTTGAGTCTGCAGAACAAATCCTCAAAGGAGATTCTATTGATGAAATAAAGGAAAGAGCTGAAATTCATATATTAGTTACTGGTGAAAAATAGAGACTTCAATATAACTGGTTCCTGATAAGGGAAGCCAAAGTTTTTGCTCTTTGACATTTTCTATTCTTATTTTCTTTTTCCTTTGCGAGAACGATAAATTCCAAATT
>JBFLXN010000207.1:0-4137 GCA_040755715.1 Candidatus Edwardsiibacteriota bacterium | reverse complement strand
ACTGACAAGCGTTTAAGCCTTCTGGGCTTGTTCTTCTCTTGTCCCCCGACAAGTCGGGGGAAGAAAGACAGCCCAAGCCCCGATAAATCGGGGCTTCAGGGCCTCCTCAAAAGCACAAGAAAAAGTGTGCCTCATAGGCTTATATTATTGTGCCAGAAGGCTTCCAGGCAGATTTTGAGCCAAAATTTAACAAAGCACTGATACTTAGGAGTAGAAAATTATGAGAGAAAAAATTATTGAAATGTTGACAAAAACCAGCGGCGTGAATGATTGGCGCCTTTTGCATTTGAAGAGCAGAGAACACCAATTATATCTAATCTGTGGAACTACAGAAAACCTCAGAGAAGTGAGCACTGAAAAATATATCTTAACCATCTATAATGACCATCAGAGTCAGCGAGGGATGAGTGATTTAACTATTCTACCCGACGACTCAGAGACAGCCATTGACAAAAAAATCAAAGAAGCAGTCTTCAAAGCTAGGCTGGTAAATAATCCTCCTTTTACTCTTCCAATGAAACAAAAATATCATAAAATACCACTGGTTGATTCTGAAATTTTGCATCATCCTCAAAGGGCTATAGAAAAACTGAAGAAAAAACTACTGAAAGTTATAGAGAATAAAAAAGTGAAATTAGCCAGTGCCGAATTCTTCTTGAAATATACTGAAGCGGAAATTGAAAATAGCCAGGACATTAAAGGAAAATCTTCTGGGACTAATCTGTTTTTTGATTTCGTGTTACTTTCTAAAGAAGAAAATAAAGAATCTGAAAATCACAGTGAAGGGGAATACCGTGGTATTAAGGATTTTCCAATAGAAAAACTTGTTGCCAGAAAGATACAATATACCTTAGATAGCCTTAAAGTAGTGACGCCAAAAAGTGGGAAATTTACCGTAGTAATAGCTGAGGAAGCTTTGTTAGAACTTTTTGAACCACTGATTTTTCATACCTCAGGTTTTGCTCTATTTAAGAAGATGAGCCGATTTAAAAAAGGGGAAAGCATTTATAAAGATGGCAAAATTTATGGTGAGCCTTTGAGTTTTGTCAGCAACGGTCTTTTGCCCTACGGGACAAAGAGCACTCCTTATAATGCTGATGGTTTGGCTCAACAGCGAATAGAAATTATCAAGGATGGAATTCTTCAAGAAATAATGGCTACCAAACAATATGCTGATTATTTAGGAATTGAACCAACCGGTGTCTTTGCTAATTTAGAAATAGCTAATGGGGTAAATTCTGTTGACGAATTGTGTCGGTATCAAAGTAAACCACTCTATTTAGTTGTGGCTTTCTCTTCTCTTGAGGCTGATAGATTCACAGGAAATTTTGCTGGAGAAATTAGACTTGGCTATGAAATTACTAAAAGAGAAAGAAAACCAGTTAAAGGTGGCTCAGTCAGCGGTAATCTCTTTGAGGCTTTGAGCAATGCCTATTTTTCCAAAGAAAAAATCTTTCTTGGAGATTATCTTGGACCACAAGCGATTAGATTTGAGAAGTTAACTATTTCAGGCTCCTGAAGAGACGAAGGTTGAGGATGAGGTTGAGAGAAATGAGATGTATCACCTGAACCTAATCCTGAATATAAGCCTCAGCCTTATCCTAAACCTTAACCTTCATTAACTATGCCCCGATATTTAGAAATCAGCGGAATTATTCTTCTTTCCCTTTTAGGAGCGGGAATCCCCACCTTTCTTTATGTTCTTCTAATCTGGTGGTTGGACCGCTATGAGAAGGAACCGATTTCTTTACTGATAGTGGCTTTCCTCTGGGGTAGCATCTTTAGCGTTTTGGTCTCTCTCTTCATTGAAATCCTTTTAGGCATTCCCCTTTCTCTCCTGCAGGAGCATTTAGCGTGTTATCTTGAATCTGGCGTAGTGTCACCAGTGGTAGAAGAACTGGCTAAAGGGATAATGCTTCTTCTGTTCTTTCTCTTTGCCTCCCGGGAATTTGATGATGTCCTGGATGGAATTATTTACGGAGCTATGATTGGGGCAGGTTTTGGGATGAGTGAAAATCTTCTCTATTTCCTCAGCCATTATTCCAAAACAAACTTTGCTGAGTGGGGAATTTTGATGGCTTTCCGCAGTGGTCTGTTCGGATTAAATCACACACTTTATACTAGTCTAACCGGGGCAGGATTTGGTTTGGCCCGCTATTCTCCAAAAATCTATAAAAAAATATTGATACCACTATTTGGTTTTTTCTTGGCAGTAATCGTTCATGCGGGGCATAATCTATTTTTAGAACTGAGCAAAACCCATAGGTGGACTCTTTTATTGAGTGTGGTAAATGTTTGGACCTGGACGATAGTTCTTTTCATTGCTGCCATTCTTTGCTGGCGACAGGAAAAGGGATGGCTCAGACAAGAACTAAAAGAAGAAGTAGAAAATGGGATTTTATCAATGTCAGAATATCTTATCCTACTGTCTTATTGGCGAAGAGCAAGAATTTGGTGGAAGAAAATTTTCAAGGAAGGAAGAAAAGGAGCAAGAGAATGGGCTAAATTCTGTCAGGTCACCTCTGAATTGGCTTTCAAAAAACATGAATTGAGTTTTGTGAAAGATAAAGAGGCGAGAAAGATAGAAATTGAAACTCTCAGAGTGGAAATCAATGACATTAGCAAAAAGTATAGTTAATAAATATGAATTTGATCATAATCGGCTCATTCACATTCTGAAAAACCAGGCCGAGATTCTTAACCTGATTGGAAGAAATGAAGAGGCTTTGAAAGATGTAAAGAACGGACTAAATATTGCCAGGAAATTCTCTGATAAGAAATCTGAGGCAGACTGCCTTTTGCAATTAAGCGACATTTATGGTTCAGTAAGTAAATACGAACAGATGATTAGTTCCGTAAAGGAATCCCTTTTAATTTATCAGGAGATAAGCGATAGGAAAGGTGAGGCAGGAAGTCTCGACAATATCGGCTATGTGCACGGCAGTCTTGGAGATTATCCTAAGGCGCTTGAGTGTTACAGTAAATCTTTGAAGATACGAGAGGAAATCGGCGACAGACGAGGTCAGGGAGGTAGTCTCAACAATATCGGTTATGTGCACGGCAGTCTTGGAGATTATCCTAAGGCGCTTGAGTATTACAGTAAATCTTTGAAGATACGAGAGGAGCTCGGCGACCGTCTTGGTCAGGGATGTAGTCTCAACAATATCGGTTCTGTGCACCATCGTCTTGGAGATTATCCGAAGGCGCTTGAGTATTACAGTAAATCTTTGAAGATACGAGAGGAAATAGGCGACCGTCTTGGTCAGGGATGTAGTCTCAACAATATCGGTTCTGTGCACGCCAGGCTTGGCGAGTATCCTTTGGCACTTGAGTATTTCAGTAAATCATTGGAGATTCAAGAGGAGATCGGCGACCGTCTTGGTCAGGGATATTGTCTCAACAGTATCGGTTATGTGCACGCCAGGCTTGGAGATTATCCGAAGGCGCTTGAGTATTACAGTAAATCTTTGAAGATACGAGAGGAGCTCGGCGACCGTTCTGGTCAGGGATATAGTCTCAACAATATCGGTTCTGTGCACGACAGGCTTGGAGATTATCCTAAGGCGCTTGAGTATTACAGTAAATCTTTGAAGATACGAGAGGAAATAGGCGACCGTCTTGGTCAGGGATATAGTCTCAACAATATCGGTTCTGTGCACGACAGGCTTGGAGATTATCCTAAGGCGCTTGAGTATTACAGTAAATCTTTGAAGATACGAGAGGAAATAGGCGACCGTTCTGGTCAGGGAGATAGTCTCAACAATATCGCCGGGCTTTATCTTGAACAGGAGGAATTTGCATCCGCAAGGGAATTTCTACTAAGAGCAGAAAAGATTGCAAATGAGATTGGTGAGAAAGAGGTTTTGCGGAGGGTTTATGTTTCGTTAGGGGAGTTGATACTCGCGGAGACCGCAGGGCGTAAAGCGTATAGCGTAGAGCGTAAGGCGAAAACTTACGCAGAAACAGCCCTGAAACTCGCTGAGGAATTGAAGTCAAAATCTGGCAAAGCCGAGGCGCTTCTTTTGCAGGCGAGGATTATGGTAGAACAGGCATCCTTGCCTGACACACCCCTGACCCCTCTTAATAAAGGGGAATTTAAAGAGGCAGGCGATAAATTCAAATCCGCTATCTCAATAT
>JBFLXN010000206.1:0-4148 GCA_040755715.1 Candidatus Edwardsiibacteriota bacterium | reverse complement strand
ACTTGCCACTGGCAACTTTCGGAATTGTAACCCCTTAGTCCCGATTGAATCGGGACTAAGACCCCCCGCAGTGGTCTGTATCTTCGGGCCAACTTAATAGCGTTAATTTATGTTACAGACCACTAGTTATTTATGAACCTTGATAGCAAGTCCAATTACCTTGTTACTAAGTTTATCTAACTCTTCAGGCAACATTTTTTGCGACCTTTGCGATATTTTTGTATACTTTGCGACATTACAGGATTATTTCCCAATCGCCTTTTCCAGTTTAGCCTGAGCAATCAAGTAGTCATGCAATGCCTGGACATAGTTAGTTTCTGCTTGAGTTAAAGCAACTTGGGCGTCAAGGACATCAAGGTTGGTCGCCTGTCCATTCTCATATCTCGCTTGAGCAATTCGCAGAGCTTCTTTAGCCTGTTCTACATTCTTTTCTTGGGAGCTAATTGTTTGTTCTGCAGAGACTAAGTTTAAAACTACACTTTTTACCTCCATTTTGATACCAGCGGTTAACTGTTCTTCACCAAGTTCAATTTGTCTCAAATTACTCTTTGCTTCTTTGACCTTTCCGTAGTTAATGAATCCATCAAAAATGGGAACATTCACGGCTAAACCCGCATCCCAGCCGCCCAACCATTCTCTGTTTTTAGGTGGCATATCCTGTCCCTTTTTCCATTGGTAGTCACTGAAAAGAGCCACTGTAGGGAGATAGCCAGCTCTGGCAATTCTCACCGCTCTTTTTCCCATCTCTTTTCGCAAGACAATTTCCTTAAGTTCAGGACGATTCGCCAAAGCTTCACCGGTTAGTTGTTCTAAATCAATTTTTTGTGGTTGATAAATCATTTCTCCTTTTACTTCAATTTCTGTGGAGAGGTCAATATTGAGAATTGTGTTCAGTCCTGTCTTCGCCAATTCCAATCCGTTCTTAGCCCGAATCAATTGGGGTTGCATATTAGTTAACTGAACTTCAGCGCGCAATAAATCAAATTTAGAAACCATTCCATTTTCATATAATCTCTTTACTGTTTTCACATGAGCTTCTACTTGGGCAATCGCTTCTTCGGTCACCTTCACTACTGCCTGCATTAACAACAAGTCGTAGAAAGCCTGTTTAACACTACAAACAATTTCCGTCCTGGTTCGCCGTAGAGCCTCTTCAGATGTTTCTTTTCCAATCTTTGCCAATTGATATCCATCCCAGACTCTCCCTCCAGTAAATATTGACCATTGTAGTCCGATTTTAGTCAAATAGGTATCTTCTTTTCTGTCGCTGGTCATAGAAAATTGAGATTGAGGAACAACATATTGAGTAAGCTGATTTGTTGTTGAATCAAAGACCGGTAGATAATAAGATTCTCCTATAGCAAAGTTTGGGAGATAACTAATCTTTGTATAATTTCCTGAAGCAGAAATTTGAGGGAAGAAAGCACCTCGGGCTGTCAAAATCTGAGACTCAGAGACTTTCACTTTTTCCACAGACAGAAGCACCGATTGATTCCTCTCCAGTGCCATATTGATGGCATCATCTAAAGTTAGAACCAAATGACTTCTGCTCTCAGTTTCTTCAGCGAGTAGGGGAGAAGGTGAAAGACACAAGAATACAAAAATAATCGTTACCACCTTTGCCCATCTAAAATACATTTTTATCTCCTCCTATTTCTCTTGGTTCTGTAACCACTGATTACACAGGCTTGCCCGTAGGGCTATGCCCGAGGGATTTGACTGATTATTCTCTTCACCATATGATTACAGTGATTTTTTGACGATGATGGCGATAAGAGATTCTGTTAGGTATCAATTCTCTATCACCGCAATCGTATTTTTTATCGCCGTCATCATTTCTTCTTTAAGAGGCCATTAAAGAAAGTTGTTATTATCAAAGGCAACTGTCCTTTCAAGGAATATTTTTTCTCAGAAACTAACCATTTATGCACCAACGCATCCGTCAATCCTAAAAGAGCAAAAGCCGTCTCCTGAGGCTTAACTTTTACAAAGATTCCTGTTTTGATTCCCTCAGTGATTGGCTTTTCAAATATGCGAGAGAAAGAAAAATACTTATCTATCATTCTTCTTTTTACCTTTCCCAATAAGGTCTTGCGCTCTTCAAAAAGAACTCGGTAGAATTCACGATGTTTTTCAAAAAAACAAAGATAGGCCTGTAAAGAATCTTTCAATTGTTGAAATGGGTCATCAATCCTTATCATTGCCTGTGAAGTTTCATTTTTTACCTTTTCCATTGTCCACTGGACTGTGGCGAAAAAAAGATTTTCTTTCGTCTCAAAATAGCGATAGACAGTGCCTTTCCCTAGATTAGCCAACCGGGCAATTTCTTCAACATCCGCCTCAGCGAAACCGCATTTAGAAAAAACCTTGACCGCTGATTTCAAGATTTGTTCACGCCTTTGACTGGCAATTTCTTCTTTTTTAATCTTCTTATTTTTCGTTTTTGACATGTGAAAACCCTCCCGATTCAAACTTTTACCTTGTTCGGATGAATGCAAAATGAAGATTTATAATGACGCACTCCCCTAACCGCTAACCGCTTGCCGTTAGAAAAAGCGGCAAGCGAAAAGCGGAAGGCGGTCTGGGCATTGGGCATTTAGTGGTTTTGGACGGACGAGTCCGTCATTTTAGTAGATTATAGCGAAAATCAATATTACTTGTCAAGGAAAAAATAAGATTTTTAAAAAAAGTTTTAGGGGGATGATTTTGAGCAAAAAAGAAAATTTTTTGAGGAAATGTTTTAAAAAACCATGTGGGGAAACCTTCAGCCGCACGTTTTCATTTGGAAGGAAGATTAGAACCAAAGGTTTCAGTCTTCGGCGATGAATCTTCGCCTACATCTTGGTGACCTCGTCTATCAGCACTTTTACTAAATCTTTTTCCTTAACTTTTCTTATTACCTCACCCTTCCGAAAAATCAGTCCCATTCCTTTTCCTCCAGCAATTCCAATATCAGCTTCTCTGGCTTCGCCAGGACCATTGACTACACAGCCCATTACCGCAATTTTTAGAGGTTTTTTAATTTTTTTCACTTGACCCTCTACTTGTTTCACAATCTTTAAAAGGTCAATTTTGCATCGACCGCAAGTGGGACAGGAGATAATCGTTGGTCCATATTCCCGTAAACCAAGCGATTTTAAGATCTCAAAACCCACTTTGATTTCTTTCACTGGGTCAGCGGTTAACGAAACTCGGATGGTATCACCAATTCCTTCGTTTAAAAGAACACCAATTCCAATAGCCGACTTGATTGAACCCTGAAGAATAGTTCCTGCTTCAGTTATTCCCAGATGTAAAGGATAATCTACTTTTTCCGCTATCTGGCGGTATGCAGAAATAGTCATCGGAATATCAGAGCCTTTGAGTGAAATTACTATTTGATGGAAATTCATCTCTTCAAAAATTTCCAAAGTCTTTAAGGCACTTTCAGCCATTCCTTCGGCACAAGGATAATCGTATTTCCTAAGAATGTCTTTTTCTAAGGAGCCAATATTGATACCAATTCTAACAGGAATATTTCGTTCCTTCGCCATTTTGATAATCAAGCGAATCTTTTCTTTTCCGCCAATATTACCTGGATTAATCCGAATTTTATCAATTCCTTTTTCCATCATTTTAATGGCTAAGCGATAGTCAAAATGAATATCAGCCACTAGAGGGATTTTTACTTGTTTTTTGATTTCACCCAAGGCTTCAGCCGCCGCCATATCAGGCACAGCCACTCTAACTATTTCACCACCAGCCTCGGCAATTTGTTTAATCTGTCTGACTGTGGATTTCACATCCCGGGTATCCGTCTTTGTCATCGTTTGAACCGAAATTGGCGCTTCGCCACCGAGCAGACAATTGTCGACCTTCACTACCCGGCTTTTTCTACGAATCATTTTATACTCCTTTTCCTAAAATAAAGATATGAAACGATAATATGTAGATATGTTTATATGCTGATACGGAAAGGCTTTTTACTTATCAACATATCACCCTATCACTCTATCAATGTCAAAATGTCCCTGTGGTTTCATGTCTTCGTGGACACACTATGTCAAGCTCTTTTTAACTTGTTTGACAAATTAATCGAAATTGACTGTCTGGCAAAATTAGCGAGCAAGAAATTTTCGTCGTAAGTGAGATTGTTTTTCCACATAGCA
>JBFLXN010000205.1:0-4195 GCA_040755715.1 Candidatus Edwardsiibacteriota bacterium | reverse complement strand
TTTCGCTCATTTGGTTTTAATTTAACTTGATTTTTTATTTTCAAGTATACCACCTCCTTTTGGAGGTAGTATATCATAAATAATTTAATTTGTCAAGAACTTATGTCATAAAGCACTAGTGCTATGTCGCATTATTTTTGACAGGATGAGGCCTTTATTTTTAGGAAATAAGTTGTTTTTTAATAGCCCCGACCTTTAGGTCGGGGTTGAAAGAGACCCACTCTCCCCTGTTTCCCCCTCTCCCCGACAAAGTCGGGGAGAGGGGGACAGAAGGGGGTGAGGGTTTTAGTTTTCCCCGACATAAATGTCGGGGCTACTCATATTTCGACCTTAGGTCTTTTTTTCTTGACACCCTGATTGTCAAATATTTATGCGACAGACCACTAGCAGCATATTGCATATAAAGTTTCTCAACTGCAGCAATATCATTTTTATTTTCTCGCATTGCAACATTATGAATCTTTACCTTAACATAGTAAATCTTTTCACCAACCTTAATCTCGCAGTCATGTAGGCAAGTATCGGGCATATCAAAATTGACTTCGTCAAGACCAAGTTGTTTTGCTCTATATTTGGTTTGCTGAGTAACAACCTGCTCAACAAGCCAACTAATAGACCTTGTGTGGGGCTTTAACCCATAGAGCAAAATATCTTTATCGGTAATATTAAAAGAGGGAAGTATTGCGATTAATCTTTTATAGATCTCTTTTATGAATTCTATATCTTTGGTAATCTGTTTAATCTGTTTGTCCATAATAATTTTTTACTCCTATGCACAGCCTGGCGTATAACCTGTTCGTAACTGAACAAGTTCGTTTATGCTCCTAAATTGTGATGATAGACGAAGCCTGCTCCTGACAGACTAAAAGGAGTATTTCGTTTATTTCCCACTTTAGCCGAAGTTGCCTATTTTGCACCACACCCAACTCCACTCTTAGCGGGGCCGGGTTTTACATTTTGCCTGCCTGCCCACCGGAGCCTCAGTAGGCAGGCGGGGATTTTAGCTTCTGCTTATCACTACCTTGCCTTTCTTTATCACGGTGTCCACATAGTTAACTCCAAAATGATACGGTAAATAGCGATAATGGGGAATATTCAAGATGGTGATGTCCGCTTGCTTTTGGGGCTCAAGGCTACCAATCTTGTCTTGTCGGTCCAAAGCGCAAGCGGCATTTATTGTCGCCGCTCTAATGGCTTCTGCCGGAGTCATCTCCAATTTTAGGCAAGCCAAGCCAATCACAATTGGCATTGCTTCCAAAGTGCAAGTGCCGGGGTTATGGTCTGTGGCAATGGCTACGGTGAGTCCCATCTCTATCATCTTTCGGGCAGGGGCATAGGGTTTGCGCAAAGTCATACTTGTGCCGGGTAGTAAGACTGCCACTGTCCCATTGTCCCGCATCAATTGCAATCCTGATTCCGAGGGATAAATCAAATGGTCAGCAGAGACAGCGTGCATTCTGCCAGCCAATTCGGCACCACCAGAAGGAGTCAATTCATCGGCGTGAATCTTTGCTTTAAGCCCGGCATTTTCTCCTGCCTTGAGAATCTCCTCTGATTCTTCTACCGTAAAGACCCCTTGTTCACAAAAGACATCGCAAAATTCGGCTAATTCTTTTTCCGCTACCACAGGAATCATCTTCTCGGTGAGCAATCTAATATAGGCTTTACGGTTATTCTGAAATTCGTCAGGAACTTCATGTCCGCCTAAAAAAGTGGGCACCAATTCTACTGGCTGGTTTTTGTTCAAAGAAGCAATTGTTTCCAACAACTTTATTTCTGAATCTAAGGATAGCCCATAACCACTTTTGCCTTCAACAGTGGTGGTGCCCCATAAAAGCATTCTCTCAAGGCGACTTTTGGCCAAATTGGACAATTCCTCTTTAGAGGCTTCTCGGGTGGCTCGGACAGTCGCCTTGATTCCCCCCCCTTTAGCCGCAATTTCCTCGTAAGAAACACCTTTCAACCGCATCTCAAATTCGTATTCTCTGGAACCAGCATAAACCAGATGGGTGTGACAATCAATAAAACCAGGCATCACTACTTTGCCGCTGGCCTCAATGATTTGAGTCTTCTCAGAGTCAATCTCAACTTTATCCCTCACTTCATCTGTCTTCCCTACGGCGACGATTTCTTCACCCTTAATGGCAATCGCACCATCTTCAATAATACCGAGTTCTTCTGTAACTTTATTACCTTCAGAAGCGCGCAAAGTAAGAACTTGTTTCGCCTGAGTAATCAGAAGGTCAATCATTTTCTCTCTGCTCACCGCTCACCGCTGGCCGCCAGTTAAAGTTAGTTAAGCGGTAAGCAGATGGCGGAGAGAGGTGAGTGGTTATTTGCTCTGTCTTATCAGAAGATATTGTTCTGCCATAGAGAGAATGCTACTTGTCAGCCAATACAAGACTAATCCTGAGGGGAAATTGTAGAAAATCACCGTCATCATCACTGGCATCATATAAATCATCATCTTCTGCCGGGGGTCAGTTATAGTCATCTTCTGCTGAAAGAACATCACCGCTCCCATTAGAATGGGCAAAATAGCAATGGGGAAGCCATTGACGTAAGTGATGGCATCCGGTACCGAAAGGTCCTTAATCCAGAGAACAAAGTGAGCACCCCTTAATTTAACTGTGTCTTTGAGAACATTATAAAGAGAAATAAATACCGGTATCTGAATGAGCAAAGGCAGACAACCACCGAAAGGATTGACATGGTGTTCTTTATAGAGTTTCATCGTTTCTTGCTGTAGCCGGTGAGGGTCTTTTTTGTATTGCTGTTGAATTTGCTTTAACTTTGGCTGCAAGCGCTGCATCTCTCTCATTGATTTCATAGAAGAAAAAGTCAGTGGGAAAAAGAGAATATTAACTACTAAAGAAAAGACGATAATCACCACTCCATAATTAGGAATGACTTGATGCAAGATTAGAAGAAATTGCAGAATGAAACGAGTTAACCAGCGTAACCAAGACGGCCCGGTATCTGCCACTATTTCCAGTCCGCAACCGACTGTCTTTAAGAAATCTGCGTCAATCGGTCCGACAAAAATTCGCCAACGGTCATTTACTCTTTCGGTAATTGTCCGAGTTAGAAAAGCTGAAAGGATTCCTTCCTCCTTCTTTTCTCCCCGGCTTACTTCTGCCTTAGAAGAAGAATCCGGAATAATTGCCGCCAAGAAATATTTCGTCCGGACTCCGGTAAAGCCAATATTGCCCGTATGAGAAATCTTTGGTTTTTTGTGAAATTCGCCGAGACGGTCAGTAGCCAATTCAGTTCCTAAAAGAGAAATAACCCCAAAATAATTCATATCTTCGCGCTTATTCTTCTCAGAGTGGCGCAAACCGGATTGCCAGCCCAATTCATATCTTCGGCCTAAATCAACTTTCTGGGGATTCTCTATTTCTATTTGCAAACTAAATTGAAATTTTTTATCATAGAAATGAAATTTTTTGCGGACTAAAACACTTTCACCAATAGAGGTCTCAAAGGTAATGTCACCCTCTTTTTGCGATTCAGCTAAAACAATGTTCTGGCTTGACGATTGAAAAATAACATCACTCAGGTCGGTTTCTTTTTCTTGAGGAAAAAGCAGAAGTCCCAAATTTCTTTTTCCTTCTGGGATGAGTTGAAGTGGATGTCCTAAAGAGTCGGGATAATTTTTTAATTGGAAGGACTTTAAGGTTGCACCAATAGTAGTAAAGACCGCGTTATAGTTCAGAGTTTCCACTGTAATTTCTCTCTCTGGCTTGTCCGCCGTGGGTGTGGCGGGCTCAATCACCTTGCTTACGAGGAGAGGTAGATTTGTTGGAGAGGTAGGGGCAGGTTTGAGACCAGCTACTTTTGCTGATTCGGGAGTGGCAACGACTTCTTTTTCTTCAATTGCTGGTCTCTTGGGAAGCTCTTTTTTGGGCGGAGGGAATAAAAGATACCAAGTAAAGAAAATTACAAAAATTAGAAAGAGTGTTAAAAACATTCTTTTTTCTGTATTCATTTTCGTCTCACCTCAAATTTGTGGACATCATAATATTTTACTTCAATAATAAAGAAAAAGTCAAGAAAAAACACAAATCGTGTCATTTAAAATTCAAAAGTGAACTCTTTTTAGCGAATTTAAAGTTCAAAAGTGAACTCTTAAACTGCTATAATCTAACCCAAAAAGGAGGGTTTGGATTATGGCAAAACAGTTGCATAAGAAATT
>JBFLXN010000204.1:0-4223 GCA_040755715.1 Candidatus Edwardsiibacteriota bacterium | reverse complement strand
AAACTCTAAAAAGGTATCTTTCTCACGGGGTAAAAAGAACGATGACAGCGATACAAAAACATCGCTTTTCGCTATCCGCTTTCCGCTATGCGCATATTGTTTAGCGGTAAGCGGTTGACGGATAGCGATTAGTGATTTTATCGCCGTAATCAACCCACGAAGCGAGGAATATCTTGATGATGCCACCGAAACCGCAGAGAACGCAGAGATTATGGAATTCCCAATCCCTTTTTAATCTAAGCACTTATACTCCTATCTATGTCTTCTTCTCTGCGCTCTCTGCACCCTCTGCGGTTAAATCAACAGTCTGATTGCTACTATCGTCCGTAGTCGGTTTTATTCCGTTGGTTGCGAAAGTTTTTCCTCTATTTGTTTGAGATATTTCTCTGCCTTTTGCCGGTAGGAGCTCTCTGAAGGTGTCATTTTGAGGACATTCTCAAACTCTGCCTTCGCTTCGGCATATTTCCTTCTATCATACAACTGGATGCCTTTATTATAAATCTTTTTCACTTCTTTTTCCTTTTCTGAAATTATATCTTTTAAAGCTCTGAGGGAGAAATTTAAGGTCTTGGTTGCCTTATGAGCCAGCTGAACGGAAATCACCGCTGACTCATATCCGTCCGCTGTTGCCGCCACCGAATATTCTCCCGGAGGAAGCATCAGCCGATACATACCCGATTTATTACAGGAAACCGGAGTCATTCCTTTAGGAATGACCAAAGCAGAAGAAATAGGCTCTTTATTATTAAAATCAGTCACAAACCCTGTAAGAATTCCCTGGGGCCTTTCATAGATACCACTGACTACTACTTCAATTCTATCGTTTTGGGGTGAAGCCTTATAGGTTCCTGCTCTTGGCTGAGTATCTCCATACCCTTTTGCTGTAATTCTTTCTTCTTCAATGTTAAAGTTCTTCACCAGATATTCTTTGACTGCATTAGCCCGTTCTGCGGAAATTTCCTGATTTTTTCTCCCTAAAGAAACCACATGTCCCTTTATCTCTATGCCCAAAAAAGAATTTCCCTTTAATAATCTTCCCAACTCATCTAAAGACTGGGGAGACCTTATCCGGCTCCCTTTTGCTTCAAATTGAATAACTCTCAAGGGAAGCTCATCTCCAGATTGATAGAGAGAAAAATCTACCTTTTGACTCTTTCCCTCTTGGAGGGAGACGGTGCTTTCCTTTGGAATATACCCCTCTGCAGATATTTTAATCTGATAGATGCCTGCGGGGAGAACGGCGGCATAAATCCCATTTTCTGAATCACTCATTACATTTTCAATCTCAGTATTAGGAAATTCAATCACAGCCCTTAGCACTTTCCCATCCCTAAATCTTCTTACTACTCCTGTAAGAGTCCCTTTAGGTATTTTCTTCTCTGACAAAGAAATATTTTTTTCTACTTTTTCACCTTTCTTGACTTCTACTTCCAGTGCCTGAGTTTCGTATCCCTCCATTTCTATTTTTACCGTATATTTCCCAGGTGGAACAGAAATTTCAAATTTTCCATTCCGGGGATTGCAGGTTACTCTGTTGTCTTTAGGGAGTGAAGGAATCACAACCGAAGCACTCAATGGTGCGTTTGTCTTTGCTGAAGTTATCTTTCCGCAAATCTTACCGGTGGGAGCGGCGAAGGCTTCTAACACTCCTACAATGAGGAATGCGATTACACTCAGAGATGCCAATCGCTTTTGTGAAACAAACATTTTGGCCTCCTTTTTAAGTTAAATTAATGAGCGTAAAACTTTGAGATGACCTTTTTGATTATAACAATATAT
Organism: Candidatus Edwardsiibacteriota bacterium; assembly: GCA_040755715.1. Lineage (GTDB taxonomy): Bacteria > Edwardsbacteria > AC1 > JBFLXN01 > JBFLXN01 > JBFLXN01. Next base: position 2,444 of record JBFLXN010000204.1, on the reverse strand, counting down.
TATCTATTTTGTCAAGGAAAAACTGCCACCACAGAGGAATTCATTTCAAAACCTGTTCCTGACAGGTTCAGGAATTATCAAGACAAAGTTATCATTTCGTACTAACAAAGAGTCTTGAGCAAGATTTGTATCACCCCCCCCGAAATAAGAGGAATCCGCAAATTGTCATCCAAAGGAATAGGAAATAATTCTGTCAAGGTGGCCACGACAGCTCCTACCACAATTATCAGATAGGATAGACTGGAATTGGGCAAATTGACCGTGATAAGGCCAATGACCAAACAACTCAAAAAGCAAGCCAAACTTCCTTCCAATGTTTTGTTAAATATTTTGAACCGACCCCATTTCTTGCCGGCCAAGGCAGCCGTCGTATCCCCGAAGACAAGATAACCCATGGCGGTAACCACTACAATTTTTTTCATAGTCAAAGAACATGTAAGAGCGGAAAGGAGAAGATAGGTAGCTCCTGTCAAAGAAGTATGTTCATGTTGTCTGATTACCGAACCAAAAATTCCGTGAAAGATATTCTTTATAGTCGGATGATTCAATCGCAGGAATTCTAACACTAAGAAAATTCCAGTAATAATTATCAGCAATATCTGGGAGACGAAAGTCGGAAGAAAATAATAAAGAATGGGGATTAGCCCCCCCCAGAAGAGATGCACCCACTTGCGCTGCATTTCTCTAAGTAGAGTCATCGGATTTCACCCAATAATTGTTAATATGCTTATATGTTGATATGTTGATAAGAAAGTAAATCCTAAATTCGGATACCGAAATCCGAAACAATATCAAATGACCAAAATTTCAATGAGTAGAGCATACAATTTTTAGAGAATAACCATAAAAATGATCGTTTTGTTTGAATATTTGAGTATTTGAAAATTCAAAGTTGTTTCGAATTTCGCCTGCCCGCCGAAGCATCGGCGCAGGCGGGAATTTCGTGCTTCGAATTTTTTGTCATCATATCACCATATCAACATATCACCCCGTAGTTAATTCAAGTCAAAAGTGAAAACTTCCCGAAAGCCTATTACAATCTCCTAAATCCTCATTATTCAAAAAAGCATAATCCACCTGAAAGCGTTTGTATTTCAGCCCAGCCCCTACCGTCAGATTACCTTTATCAAGACCTAAGCGGAGCGCCACCGTATTCTTCAACCAATATTCCACACCCAAATGGGTATCAATACTTAAACTGCTGATGGCAAATTGAGCGGCAGTCTTTCGGCCCTCAAAACGAGTTTCTGTATCAAATGAAAGATTAAACATACCCGGGGGAGAATTAGTCTTTCGCTTCAAAGCAAAACCAGTGCGGCAAGTTGGAGTGATGATTTCTTTTCTTCCCGTATCCCAGACAAGTATTGTCCCAGTTGGGTCCTGGAAATTCATCCCAAGAGAAAGAAAAGGGAAAGGAGAATAGAGACAACCCACATCAAATCCTATTCCCAGGGACTGATTCTCTCCAATGAATTTTCCTAAAAGTTTGGCACTCACTCCCCAAAAGAGATTTTTCTTTTTCTTTAGGGCATAACTCGTAAAAAGAGCAAGTTCTTCATCCCTAATCATTTTGATCTTTTCTTCATCTAATTTTTCTCCCTGGTCCATTTCTCCGTCATTATCCTCGTCCAGAAGAGCCCCACGCGTATCAGGAATCTCGTCAATCCCTAGTCGGAGTAAGCAGAATCCCAAGGTCGCCTTTCCGCCCGGTTTTACCAAGCCGAGGTAATCGTATTTCACCAAATCGCCGAAGGTAGCCGAATGCATAAAAGTAATTTGGGGTCTTTCCATTTGAGCAATACCTGCAGGATTCCAGTATGCTCCTGTAGCATCAGAAGCTAGCGCAGTATAAGCCCCCCCCATAGCCAAAGCTCTGGCTCCTACTCCAAGACTCAAAAATTCTCCTGCATATTTTGTCGCCCAGGATTTCGGCCCTAAAAATAAGGAGCCAAAGATTAGCAGAGAGAATAAAACTTTTTTTAGAAAATACTTATTCACCGTCTCTTCCTCCTAAATATTTACCAATTAGATGTTTTAAATATAGCAAACTTGGAACGAATAAAGCAAGAAAAAAATAAGGGAAGGGGTGAGGTTATTACCGCAAAAGAATCATCTTCTTTATATCACTAAAATCTTTTGCCTTCAATCTGTAAAAATAAACCCCACTACTTACTTCCTTACCTGCTTCGTCTCTCCCATCCCACATTACCGCTGACCGCTCACCGCTATCCGCTATCCGCTGCTCATTAACCAATGTCTTCACCAATTGTCCAGCGACATTGTAGATTTTCAAAGAGACTTTACTTTCCGCACAATCCCCTCTTGAGAGGGGGCAGGGGGTGTGTAATCTTCCACAATCCGGAATCTGATACCTTATCTCCGTAGCCTTGCTAAATGGATTCGGCGCATTCTGATACAATTTACTATGAACTATGAACTTTGAA
>JBFLXN010000203.1:0-4297 GCA_040755715.1 Candidatus Edwardsiibacteriota bacterium | reverse complement strand
TTTCTTATGCAACTGTTTTGCCATAATCCAAACCCTCCTTTTTTGGGTTAGATTATAGCAGTTTAAGAGTTCACTTTTGAACTTTAAATTCGCTAAAAAGAGTTCACTTTTGAATTTTAAATGACAGAGTTTCACATTATTCTTGACACTATCAACTCTTTTTCTTCAATTTCTCTATGGCTTCTTTTGCCGAAATCTCTCCTCTTTCCAGAGCGTCAAGGATTTCCTTGACGGTTTCGTCTTTTGCAGCAGGAGAAAATCCCAGAGCAGAGATGATTTCATCCAGACGATTGCGGACAGTGGGATATGAGATGCCGAGTTCTTTCTCTACTTCTTTAATGTTTCCCCGGCATTTCACAAAGACAAGGATGAAATTTAACTGTTCTGTGGTAAGAGAAAGCAACTTTGGCAAAGCAAATTGCCCACTAATCGTTGTCTGGCAACTTCTACAATGGAGTTGAGAGATTTGCAGCTTCTTTCCGCAAATAGGACAGTCAATCAAAATCTCCTTCAAGATAATCCTCACTTCGTTCGGGTTTGATTACGGCGATAAAATCACTAACCGCTATCCGTCAACCGCTTACCGCTAAACAATATGCGCATAGCGGAAAGCGGATAGCGAAAAGCGATGTTTTCGTATCGCTGTCATCGTTCTTTTTACCCCGTGAGAAAGATACCTTTTTAGAGTTTTTAGACGTAGTTTATCCCAAAAGTTCGTCAATAAACTGAGCGAAGTTTGTGCCATTATTTTAGTTTTCTAACGGGGTGAATCGCTGAAATCAGTATTCTAACCGTCTGCTCCGCTTCTTTGCCCAACGGACAGGTTGGATTGAAATTCCGATACGGCAAGATATTTCTCACTCCGTTTGGAATATGATTACGCAGATTTTTAAACAAGATTACACAGATTAGCCACGGGAAGCTTATCCTTGCCCCGACATACCGTCGGAGTGAACGTAATCTGTCTTTTTCCGCCAGAGGCGAATCCGCCCGTTAGTGTGGCGGAAATCTGCGTAATCAAGACATTACATGCCTGAGGCAGATTCGCTTTAGGCGGAAAACTCCTAGGCGGCAAGATAGACCCTCCTTCGCCTGACGAACCCCAAAAATTTGACAAGGTTAATTTTAACCTTAAGATTGTCAACTTTTTATATAATTATAACAAAAAATCTTTATTTTGTCAAGGGTTTTTTTGTTGAACATCAGCCAGCATTGGACAGATGGGGGTAAACAGACATAGAAACTTTAGGGTTGTGCTGGACTCAAAAATGGGGTATAATATTATCCCTACGGTGGTAAAACCAGACTCAGAGGAGATAGCTTAAGGGAAGCAACCAAAGAGGAAGTAGATAGGTTAAAACAAGAAACCAGCCAGTTAAAAGAACTGCTTGGAGAACAGGCGTTGGAAATATCCCTTTTTAAAAAAAGGCTTCTGTAACTGGTAGAAGGTGGTATGAGATAATGTTAGTCCAAGGGATGTCTATGAAGGGAAAAGAGAAGAGAACCTGAAAAGGAGAGAAGAGACAAAGAGGTTGACTTGGGAAAGGAGAAAAAGGTATAATTTGGAAGAGCAATGGGTTCATTTAACCCTTTAAGGTCTCTATTCCAAAATTGTCAAAGTGTCCAATTCCAGCTGAATGCTAACATATACCAGACAGTGGTAGTAGTTATTACTTCAAACTTGTTATAGGAGCTTTCCAAATAAAAGTCTCGCATACTTCCGGTATAGAGACTGGTAGCACTAATATCCTGATAGGTTCCGATACTGGAAAGCATATCTAAAAAATGCGTCTGGGTGTAAGGTGTATCTGCATTGACAAAATTTGGGTCTGCCTGATGATTCCAGCGATAGTCAGGAAAGTCAATAAGTATCACAAGTGCGTTCCAAGTTCCGCTAACCTTAAGATGGCTAGCTCGCTTCTCATTCGGTCGTTCCGCACCTTTTGGGAATTTTGGTATTCGCTTACCTGGGACAACTCCTCCCAGAGGAGGCATCAGGGACACCGCCAATGTTGGAGTGGCAAGCATAGATAGAACTACTATTCCCATTATAGATTTTTTCATAATCTTTTTCTCCTTTTGTGTTAATTTGTGTTTTTAATATTTGGATTTGTAATAGGATTTAAACTGCCAGTGTAATAACCCTCAAGGTCTAAAGTGACATAGCGATAACCTAATTCTTTTAGTTTGCTGATAATTTGCTGGAATTTGTTCTTTTGGAGTAATTTTTTCATTTCTCCTTTTTCAATCTCAATTCTGGCAATTTCTTGATGGTCACGCACCCGCACTTGGTTAAAACCGAGGTCTCTTAAAGAATTTTCAGCCTTTTCAATCCGTTGCAATAGTACTTGGGTAATCTTTATCCCGTAAGGAATGCGTGAGGCTAAACAAGCTAAAGAAGGTTTGTCATAATTGGGGAGACCCAAATCTTTGGCGATTTTTCTTATTTCTTTTTTAGTCAATCCAACTTCGGCTAAAGGACTTCGCACATTTAATTCTTGAGCTGCTCTTCTGCCTGGACGATAGTCTGATAAATCATCAAAGTTTGTTCCATCCATCATCCATGCCAAATGATTACTCCTGGCGATTTTTCTTAAATGAGCAAAAAGATTTTTCTTGCAGAGGTAACAGCGATTAGGAGCATTTTTGATAAAATTTCTATTCTGAAGCTCATTACTTTTAATAAAGATATGTCTCATTCCCCAGGTCTCGGTGAATCTTCTGGCAGATTTAATTTCTCGGGCAGGATAAAGTGGTGAGCAGGCAGTCACGGCTAAAACTTTATCTCTTTTCAATTCTTCTTGAGCAATTTTCAAAAGTAAACTGCTATCCACTCCTCCAGAAAAGGCAATCACTACACCCTTAGAATCTTTTAGAATTTGATGAAGCTTTTTCAATTTTTGTTTCAGTGAATTCATAGAGAAACAAAAGAAGTTAAGACCAGCATTCCAGACAAAATAATAATTCCAACGGCGGTAGTCCAAGCAATGATGTTATAGATTAATGGATTGATATAGTTTCCCATAATTTCTTTGCGGTTGATAATAAGGAGAATGAAAATCAACACAATTGGCAGGAGTGTTCCGTTAACAACTTGAGAGAGGAGCATTACTTTTATTAAAGAAAGATGGGGCAAAAGGACCAGCCCAGCTCCTAAAATAATAACCAGCGTATAGAGAATGAAGAAGATAGGAGCTTCAGAAAATTTTTTGCTGAGGCCACTTTCCAAGCCAAACGCTTCACAGACCGCATAGGCGGTAGAAAGCGGCAAGATTGAGGCAGTGAAGAGTGGAGGCGCCGAAAAGGCCCACAGCAAAGAGTGTTTCAGCAGAGGTACCGGCTAAAGGTTTAAGAGCCAAAGCCGCCTCTTTAGCTGTCTCAATATGAATTCCCTGTTTAAGTAGAGTAGCGGCGCAGGCAACAATAATGAAGAAAGCAACGAAATCAGTAATGAAAGCTCCGAAAAGAACATCGGCTCTCTCGTATTTATAGTGCCGTGCAGTGATGCCTTTGTCCACAACCGAAGCTTGAATATAAAACTGCATCCAGGGAGTAATGGTTGTTCCGATTAAGCCAATAGCTATAAGGAGAAAATTCGTCTCTAAACGAAAATGAGGGATGAAAAGTCCACTAAGAGCAGTAGTCCAATGAGGGCGAGATAAAAATCTTGCAAGGACATAGGCGATTTGAAAGGTGGCAAAGATAAAAAAGATTCTTTCTACTCTCCTGTAGGAACCTTTAATCACTACAAACCAAATGAGAAAAGCCATCAGGGGAATGCTGAGATATTTGCTAATCCCAAAGATTTCCAGGCTAGCAGCAATGCCGGCGAAATCAGCCACTGTTGTAGTAATATTGGCAATCAGAAGTGAAAGCATAACAAAAAAAGTCCAGCGGACGCCGAATTCTTCCCGGATTAAGTCAGAAAGCCCCTTGCCCGTTACTGCGCCCATGCGAGCACACATTTCTTGAAAGAGACCCAAGCTAAAGGTAATAATGAAAAGTAGCCAGAGGAGACTATAGCCGTAGTGAGCCCCGGCCGTTGAATAAGTAGCAATCCCACCTGCATCATTATCAGCACAGGCAGTAATGATGCCAGGACCAATTACACTCAAAAATAGAACAAATTCTCGTCGTTTAATTTTTTTCAACACAAGCCTCGCTTTACTCAACTAGTGCTTTATGACATAAGTTCTTGACAAATTAAATTATTTATGATATACTACCTCCAAAAGGAGGTGGTATACTTGAAAATAAAAAATCAAGTTAAATTAAAACCAAATGAGCGAAAATTATT
>JBFLXN010000202.1:0-4324 GCA_040755715.1 Candidatus Edwardsiibacteriota bacterium | reverse complement strand
TCTGAAGTTATTTCAAATTTCCAAATATTTAGGTGATAGTTTGCACCGAAATCGGAAAAGCTAACAAACATATTGATATTTCAGCGTCTTCCTTTAAAATTTGCACCGAAATCGGTGAAGCCCCAAATTTGTGAGGCAGATTAAGCCAGCTATATAGGTGATGAAAAACGCTTTATGTGTGTGGGAAATATTAAAACAAAAGCGAAATAGTAAAATTCTCATTATCGGCATCGGGAACGAACTACGAGGTGATGATGGATTCGCACCCCAGTTGATTAAAAGACTTGAGAGAAAGGTTCACCCCGCATATAATTTATGTGCGAGGGTGAAAGTGGATTTGTTAGATTGCGGAGATGTGCCAGAAAATTTTACCGGCAAGATTATTGACATAAATCCAGATACACTAATCTTGTTAGACGCCTTAGATTTTGGAGAAAAACCAGGAGAAATTGGATTATTTAGACCTTCTGAACTCAAAGAAAAAGGCTTTGTTTCCACTCACGGAATGTCCCTCCATCTGTTTCTTGATTACATAATAGGACACATAAAACCTGAAGTTTTAATCTTAGGAGTTCAACCGAAACAACTGGAGTTTGGAAGCGGTTTGAGTGATGAAGTAAAAGAAGCAATAGATATTTTAGAAAAAGAATTGTGCAGTTCTTTAGCGATTTGATGAGGAAAGAATATGATAAAAGATAACAAAGGGCTTTTTGACAAAAAAAGATTTGAATGGCTGGAGGAAGAAAAAATTAGACGGTTACAAAAGTTAACTATGGAAGAAACCATTAAAATGACAGAATATTTGTTTTCGTCAAATTTATTTTCTGAACTCAAAGATAACTTTCTTCCCGACAGTCCGTTATGCCTAAAACTTGGTTTGAGAACAAGGGGAAAAAATGTTAGAAGACGAATATAAGAGGATTATTGCATTTTTAAACAAAGAAGGTCTTAATTATCTTGTAATCGGCGGCGTGGCAGTTAGTGTAATTGGAGAACCGAGAGAAACTATAGATATAGATTTGTGTGTTTTCATTAAAAGAGCCCAGATAAATAGTTTTCTTAGAAAAGCTAAAAAAATTGGCTATACCGTTAATGAAAAGGAAGTCCTTACTCGTGTAAAGTTGACAGGTACTTTTAGTATAATTAGTATAATGGATAAAAAGATTAGAATTGATTTTATTATTGCTTCACATGCAGTGGAAAAAAATGCATTCAAACGGAAAATTGAGGTTGAACTGTACGGAGTTAAAGCATACTATCCAACACCCGAAGACTTAATTTTACTAAAGATAGTTCCGGGAAGAACCCAAGATATTGCAGATGTAGAAAAAATAGCCATAAGACATAAAAGCAAACTTGATGAAAAATATCTTTTAGCTTGGGCGATGAAATTGTCTGACGAATCTCAGGACTTAAGAATCTACAAAGAAGTTAAACGGCTGTTGAGTCTGTAGAGTTGAAACTATGGTTTCTGTAAAGAGACTAAAGAAATTTGATATGTTTAAGGACTTAACCGAGAGTGAGTTGGAAAAGGTCGCTCCTTTAGGTGAAGAGAGAAAATACTATAAAGGCGAGGTGATTTTTGAAGAAGGAGAAAAACCGGAAGAAATCTACTTATTAGAAGAAGGAAAGGTAGTCAGTTTTGTTCAGTTGGACATAGGTCCAAAGTCCGAAAGGATTAACATTATTGAGGAAGGTGATGTCTTTGGCTTATCTGCCCTGATTGGAGAAGCACAAAAACTCACCGCTTCGGCAATAGCAGAAACTAATGTTAAAGTCATTACTATCAAAAGTAAGGATTTGAGAAGGCTGTTTGAGCGGGAGCAAAAAATCGGTTTTATCGTGATGAAAAATTTAAACACCATTTTCTGGAAACGATTGAAGTCAGCCCGAATGCATCTGATTAGCCTCATTTCCAGAGAAGAAAAATTCCAGCAGGAGCTCTTTTGATGATATTATTATTCTCACTAGCGTTAATTTTACCTTTCCTGACCGCTTTTTTAGTGGGCGGAATGAAGAGAAAAGCGAGTTCATCCTTTTCCATTGTGATGACTCTGGTCACACTTATCTGTGCTATGGTAGGAGTCATTCGCATCTTTCCCCATAAAATTGAATATATTTTAGTGAATTGGTCTTGGCTTGAAACTCACCGCGGAATATTTGGTTTCTTTCTGGACCCCTTAAGTTCTTTGATGTTAATTGTCATCACTGTGATTGGCTTCTTGGTAGTGCTCTATTCTTTAAGATATATTGGTCCAGACAATCGTGACCATCCACTTCACCATGGCGAAAGCAGATATTATTTTTGGCTATTACTCTTCATCGGTTCAATGATTGGAGTAGTGACGGCGCCGAATTTCTTGCAACTCTTTGTCTTCTGGGAACTGACCACCCTCTGTTCCTGGGCTTTGATTTCTTTTTATCGCACTGAGGAGGGGTTGACTGCAGGATTTAAGGCATTGACTATGACCTATATTGGCGGGATTTTCTTTTTGCTAGGATTGGTCATCCTCTTTGTGGCGACAAAGTCCTTTTCTTTTGACGCTATAAATCTGCTTTCTCCCTCTAGGAAAACAATAGTTTTTATTCTCTTTCTGATTGCGGCTTGGGCTAAGTCTTCACAGATTCCATTTTATACTTGGCTACCTGATGCGATGGCGGCGCCAACAACTATTTCTTGTTATCTGCATGCGGCGGCGATGGTCAAAGCCGGCGTCTATCTCATCGCCCGAACATTTATTTCAGTCTCTGGGATTTCCTGGGCTACAGGATTGATTGTTTCCTTCGGGGCTATTTTGACAATGTTAGTGGCCCTATTTTTCTTTTTCTTCCAGGATGACTTAAAGCGGCTCTTAGCCTACTCCACTATTGCTCATCTCGGCTATATCTTGCTCGGAGTTGGGTTGGGCATTTTAGGTTCATCAATTGGATTTCAGGGCGGGGTCTTGCATATTATATGTCATGCCTTTGCTAAGGGATTGCTCTTTTTGACTGTGGGAGTGATTGCTTATGCCGCCGGGACAAAGAGTATAAAGAGACTTCAAGGATTAAGTCACACAATGCCTTTAGTGACAGTGGCGTTTTTGGTGGGCATTTGTGCGGTGACAGGTATTCCGCCATTCTCTTGTTTCTGGAGTAAATTTTTCTTGATTACAGGTAGCCTGCAAATCGGAGGGTTAATTGGGATTTTGATTCTTATACCCTTTATCGTAGAGGTGGTTCTGGCATTTGCTTGGTTTTTCTTTGTTGGGCAAAAAATATTCTTCGGTGAACCTTCTGATTCCGCCTGGAAGGTTCAGAGGATTCCCTGGTCAATGAGCTTTGTGCTGATTGTGTTGATGGCCTTTTGTCTGATTGCCCCGCTAATTGGTATGTCCATAGTGAAAATGATTCATCTTTCACCTTAATTCCTTTCCATTTTAGGGGGCTGTGTTGTCATTCTGAGGCTAAAGCCTCAGAATCTGGTGGTCCCGGGGAGCTTGCAGGAGATAAATCAATTGGAAAACAAAAAGAAAGGGCAATTAGTGCCGTATGAGTGGTACACTCTCACTCTTGAGCCGCCGGCGAGTCTCTAGGAATGGGGCTGGAGGCACAAAGAACTCCTTGAAAATACAAAAGGGAAGGGAATAAGCGTCCGTGAATGGATGGACTATGTTCCCGCTTCGGAACTTCAATGAGGCCACAGAATTACACAGAAAAAATAGAAATTCGTAGAAATTTTTGGAAACTTGTGGAAATTTATTGTTCTTTACTACAAGTTTCTATTAGTTTCCGTATTTCTGTGTTAATCTGTGGCTAAATATCTCGTTAGAAATAAGTCATGAAGTGGCAATGGCAGATAACAAGCGGATATCCGGCTACGATGCTTCGCACCTTTTTGTTCTGATAAGAGAAAAATTAGCCATATGATTACGGCGATTTCCGCCAGGGGTGAATCCCTGCCCATCGTTCAGACCCAGATTTCCCGGGCAGGACGGTAGGCGGGCGCCTTTGGTGGAAAAAATCAATACAGATTGGAAGAATAAAAACCCCGTCCCGAGTTTAAGCAGATGGGGTAAATTTTGGCAAATGAACATCCTCTTTTAATATCAAATTTTTGCTTTCAAAATATATTGACTTGTCTTTAGGAATTATTGTATAATTTTTGCAGTATCCCGATAAAATCGGGATACTGCAAAATAATCACTCTAACCTTACATAGACTTCTGCAAAATGAGAAATATAAGTAAAGATTAGGGATGAAGAGAAGAAAAAGAGAGAGATTGGGGAGATAAGAGAAGAGATTTAAGGAGCTTTATGGATGAAGATAGGCTGTTTATTTAAA
>JBFLXN010000201.1:0-4379 GCA_040755715.1 Candidatus Edwardsiibacteriota bacterium | reverse complement strand
GAGGTCAGATTCTGGTGTAATAACAAACTTATCGATGTTCAAAGAGTAAAAATCAGTGATCTACAGCAGTTCACTTTTGAAGTTTAAATGGTTCACTTTTGAAATTTAGCTAACAGAAAAAAATGAATGTTTTTTGAAAAAAAATTCATCTGAGTCGGAGAGAAAAAAGGAGCAAAAAGTTCGGTGTTTTTTGAGGAAAATTTTGCGGATATTTAGAAACCAACCACAAGAATATAAAGAAGTTATGCAAATACCCTAATAATTAACATTAACCTGATGGCTAGGTTTAGAAAATGTTGCCGATGGAGAAATACCATTTTCCTTTTGCCGAGGTTTTTGCTTCAATTCCCCAGCCAATTCGGCTAATTATGGGAATATTGCTAAAAAGAAAAATTCTACTGCGGAGTTCCGAACCTACAGTAGAGATAAAAGAAATATTCTTCATTGAAGAGGGAAATTTATGCCAGGCATTTCCAAAATCGCAGAAGAGTGCTTGATTGATTCGCTCAAGATATAAAGGACCTGCAGAACCACCAAAGTCTTTTTTCCAAAGCCAGCGATATTCCATTCTACTGACTAAGATTTTTTCACCTAAGATTGTGCGCTCAAGTCCGCGCAGGCTTTGCAAAGTGCCGAGACTGAGTTGGTCCTGACTCGGTTGGTCACCTTGATGAATCAATCCTCGTAAGGAAAAAGCAAAAATATGATTAAAAAGAGGTATCCTTTTGTAAGTCTTATAGTCAAATACTTCCTGATGATATTTTAGATAATCCTGCCCCATTCTTGGAGCAAATTCATATTTCAAAGAAAAAAATTGACCTCCCCTTGGGTCAATATCCTCGGCTATGTCTGGTCTCCGGGAAGAATATTGGTAAGCAATAGAAAGATTGATTATCTTGCCTTCAGTAGGAAGGTCTACTGTCTCCTGACTCAAATAGAGTGTCTTAATTTTCTCAAATGCGCAGCCTACTTTCAGGTAATCTCTGATGTAAGGTGAATTGCTCCAGTTGAGAGGAAAGTCTGCGCTGAGACTTGCACCACTTGTTCGCTCCCAGAAATCGGCTCCTTCGTATTTTCCCCGGTAGAAAGATAGACCATAGCTAGAAATAGAGACATTAAATGGAAGTTGAGAATTGAGATATTGAAAGGCAAAATCAATTCTACGGCTCGGACTACCAAAAGCAAAGAAACCTAAAACATTGTGTTTTTTAAGAGGGTCGGACAACCAACTGGTTAATCCAATCTGTCCTCCTCTTTCATCTGCCCAAAGCCAAGGAATGGTAATTAACTCCCGAATAGACAAAAGAGAATGGTACTCACTTATCCGAGATTTTAGATTGGAGATTGAAGATTTGGGATTTGGGATTTGGGATTTGAGATTTCCTATGGGGTAGGGCTGGACCACTTTCCAAAGGTAGGTATCTTCTGGTTCAGTGTTTTGAAACGTAATCTGTCTATCGCTTGGAATTTTGCAGATTTTTGTTTCTTTCCAGGAGTGAAATGAAATGGCGATGACAGACGAGACGCCCTTGGGCGTAGCCCTTACGGGCGAGCCTGCGCTATCAACTCCGATTTGAATCGGAGTTCTACCAAAAGGTTGCCAAGTGGGATTGAAGATACCGCCAGAAACATTGGTTATCTGAGTCATCTCCCTTCTATCAGATTTCACCCCGCACTTTTCCTCCACATTGTCTGGGCATCGTTTCAGGAAAGGTGCAGGATGAATCAGATAGAGATTAGGTCTGTGTGAGCGATAGGAAATAAAAGCAACCTGCGCACCGTCGGGTGACCAGACGGGAAAGCGGTCGTCAAAAGAATCATCAGTCAATTTTTGGTATTCTGTTTCATCGCTATTGATTATAGCAATATCGCGCTGACTATTCGTATCAATCACAGAAAAGACAATTCTTTTACTATCAGATGACCAGGAAGGAGTGAAAGCCTCAAAGCCATAATTACTCGGAGATAAGATTTTTAAATTATTGCCGGCTGTATCAACCAAGGCAATTGCCGAAACACCTAGTTTATAAAGGCTAAAGGCAATCCATTTTCCATCCGGAGACCAACAAGGGTCGGTTGCCCTAAGATTATGTGTTAATTGTTTTTCTTTCCCAGTCTTTAAGTCAAAATAATATAAATCATCTATTAGTGAACCGAATTTTCCAAAATGTTTTTTTGAATAGACAATTTTTTTGCCATCTGGTGAAAAAGAAAAAAAGGAACCTACTTCTGGTTCGGCTATCTTCTTCAATTTGGTTCCATCAATATTCACCCCGCACATATGTATATGTGCGGGGTTCATTAGATATAAACGGGAAACAAATTCAGCCAAATCTTCAATACCGACTACCGCCATTCTTTTACCGTCAGGTGAAAAACGAATTCCAGTCACCAATGGAAGCGGACAATGAAGCGTATCTCCTATTTCTGAAAGTTTCTCCTTCTGTTCATAATCTCGTCTATATTGTAGATTTATTTCTCTTCGCCACTCTTTATAAAGTTCATTCTGGTTAAGACCCAGAACTTTTTTTAATGCCCGATTAAAACTAAGTGGCCATTTTGCATACTGTTGAATGATTTTCCGAATTTCATCTTTTCCATATTTAGCTGCAATGTAGCGGACTAAGGAATGTCCCTGTTCATAGACTAAACGGGAGTCAAACATATCAGTACCGATGAATCCTCCCAGTTTTTTTGATGGTAGCAGACCGTCATCCAAAGTAGCGATTTGCAGGAAAAGGTCACGATGCTCGTCCCACGGTTCTGATTCATATTCAGCCACACCTTCAATAAACCACATCGGCATATTGCCGAGAGACAAAAGTTCTCTGATAGTTCCCGGGAATTTCCGTAACGCATAAAAAGTTACCTGGTGGGCAAATTCATGAGCAATCACTCTTTGCAACCAGCTCATTTGTCCGGTAGTCATCTTTTTATCATTTTGGGTCCAAATAAAGATAAAGTGGCCGAGTGCTTCGGCAATTCCATTGGAAAGGTCTTCATAATCCGAAAGAACTATTGGTATCTTACGATTGGGCCAGGCTCCCAGGTCTTGAGTAATCGGTTGATAAACCGATTCGCTTATTTGGGCACTTTCAAAGGCTGTTTCCTCCAATCCCTGATGATAGATAATTTTGAAATGTTCTGTTTCTATCACTGACCATTTTAGTTCAGGGTGATTAAAGCCGGTAGGCATTGTGGCCGAAAGACGAGACGGGAGTAAAATTAAAAAAAACAAGATATTTAACCACAGATTAACACAGATTTCCAGAGATTTCATAAATTTTTTCCTTGTAAAAATCTTGTGGTTTCCAAATTCTTATGCTTATAGTTAACAGCTCTCACTTTCTATGCCTCTGCCTTTTCTCAATACAAACCCCATTTTGTAAAATCTCTGGAGTATCCAATAATTGCTTCTACAGGTGCAGAAATTGATTCCGGTTCTAACAAATAGGCAGTTAATCTTAAATGGCCCTCAAGAATAACGACATATCCATTCTTATCTGTTGAAACCAAAATCAGTAAGGGGAGTGTTTTTCTTTTTCTTAATACTTTTGCTACCTCAAAAAAGAGTTCATTACTTTGGTCAAAGACTACGAATCCAGCTTTAATATTCTTGACTGCATCAGTGGCTAAACGTGAGCCACCAGATAATTCTATCCAGTATTCGTAGTCAATATATTTCACTCTTTCAAGATCGTCTAACGAAAGAGAAACTCTTTCCCAATTTACTTTTGTAGGAAAGTTCTTGAATAATCCTTCGTTTCTACTGTAACCTCTGTATTCCCTCAGAATTTGTTTGCGAAGTTTGTTTTCTTGCTTATTATATAATCGTGGTGATTCAACAATCCTTTTCGAGGACTTGCACCTTTTTAGTGCTTCCAATAAATATTTTCCAAAACGCTTTGAGTTTATCTCGGCCTTCAAAAATTCTGCTATCATTTCATTTTCGGATGATTTTCTCAAAAATTTCATATTTTGGAGCTTCTTCGGAAGAATCTTCTCTTTCAACCCGCTAAGAAAATAGACAAAGATTATAGGTCAAGCCTGCCTGACGGCAGTCAGGGAACTTCTAGACATTAGCCAGAATTGGGGCTTCACCGATTTCGGTGCAAATTTTAAAGGAAGACGCTGAAATATCAATATGTTTGTTAGCTTTTCCGATTTCGGTGCAAACTATCACCTAAATATTTGGAAATTTGAAATAACTTCAGATGGCCTAAACGTCCCTTGTTTGTTCTAAAACCGAAGTGAGCTACTTCAATCTGGCGCCAAACGCTATTAAGATTTTCTGAGTTACTTGTTCTGGGAATATTACGATGCTCCAAGTAGGTAACCATGAATTCAAATCTTTCATCCATAAGGAAATTTACCGCTTT
>JBFLXN010000200.1:0-4433 GCA_040755715.1 Candidatus Edwardsiibacteriota bacterium | reverse complement strand
TGGTGCAATAACAAACTTATTGATGTCCAAAGGATTAAAAATACCGATCTAAACATAGTCCACTTTTAATTTTCAAAGTGTGCACTTTTAATTCGTAAAGTGTGCACTTTTAAAAAACTACTAACAGCAAAATCTGCCTTCGGCGAAGCACAGATTAGCACAGATTAAAGGATGCAGATAATCACAGATTGTATTTAAACCATCTGTGTTTTTATCTGTGAGCATCTGTTGCTTTTAAATCTTGCGATTATCTGTGCTTATATAATTTCCTATGCGATCAAGGAAAAACCTCAGAAATGAAAAAGTAGGGAGACATTAGTCTCTTCCTCCCTACTTTTTTCACTTAACCTAGTGGAGTAAGCAACTTTACGGCCAGGCTTTTACTTCTATATCATCTACATAAGAGCCTTCCTGAGTATTGTTCAGATTATCTGCCGTAAGAACAAACGCCAGTCGGATGTTACGGCCAACATAATTATTCAAAGGCCGATTGCGGATAGCCCATCCACCTGAACCATTATAACCGTCAATGGCATTCCAGGTGGCTCCTCCATCAGTACTCACTAAAACCATCGCCGTATCCCCACCCTCAATATTATAGTAGCGGGCGTAGTTCAAGTCAACATCTGAAAAACCAAGCAGAGAAATACTGCTGGAAACGAGGGTATCAGAAAAGTCGTGTTTTGCTCCTCCTATGCTGTCATCGTAGTTCCAGAAGTTTTCCTTGCCACAATACCAGGAATAGATTCCACTGTAGGCGTTATGTGTTGTTCTATGCCAATTGACCTGAATACCAGTACCTTTGCGGGTCCAACCACCACTACCACCTTCAACATTGTCAAAAAAGACTATTGTCGAATCACTATTTAAATCACTATAGGGCCAGTCACTATTTTCCCAATCATCACTATTCCAGCCATTAGTATAATTGGCAGATTCTCCCCCGATTCCATTTCCGTTTCCATCTAATCCGAATCCATAAGAATCTTTTATATCCTTGCTAAGCCATAAGGTGAGAGCGCCGCTTCCCTGGTCTGGGTCATTCTGAAGAGAATAGGTGAAGCCCCGCTTGTTGTAATAAACGGTGATTGTTCCAGGAATATAGTTCGTAGGAGGAGGGCCGGCATTTTTGTAGAGACGGACATTGGTAGAATTAAGAGTAGCAGGGTCCATCTCCTTATTGAACAGCACTGAAATGGTAGTATAGTGAATTCCGTCATCTGAATCTGTCTTTCTGGCATTGGTTACCACTGGGGCTACTGTATTACCTCCACTCCAAATAGTCTGGAAGGTAAATCTTTCAGCATCTAAGGTGTCTCCCTCTGTTCTCGTATTACCATTTCCATCTAAGGTATTTCCCTTGATATCTTTTATGCCCGTCTTCACGACCACATGGTAGATAGTCTTTTCCTGCAGATAACCACTAAAACTTATTTTCCGCCTGTTCCCGTTCACTGCTCCACTGTCTGTCCTCACGAAATTACTCACCAGGTTGACTGTGGGGTTATTATCCGCAAAGATAAAAAACTTGTCGGAAGTAAGAGTAGATTCATCTACGCTATCGTTGTCTGAAATCCAGATTTGAATGGAATCAGTCGTTTGAACATCTTTTTGGTTATTAGTGGGTGAATGGCTAACAGTTGGAGGCTGCAAATCAACGTTGGAAGGTCCACCGGCTCTCCATTGAGCTCCGTAAAAATCGTCTTTCCAATCATCGTAAGGAGAACCCTCAGAATAAAGAACATTCCCGTTTCCATCTAAGGGATTGCCAGAAATATCGGTCACTGCGCTCTTCACCACCAAAAGATAAACGGACAGAGTATCCCAGGCGCCATTGGCTAGTGGACCGGTAACCACGGCTTTCTGAGCTTCGGGCTGGTAAGTTACAACATAACCCGAATATTGAGTGCGAGTTCTTGGATTCCACAATTGAATATTGGTCGTGTTGATAGTGCTAGGATCCATCGGCTTGGAGAAGACAATTTGAATCTCATCGTGCGCCATTCCTCCATAAAAAGTAGTGTCATCACTCAATGTCGCTGCAGAATATACTGTTGGATATTCCTGTCCTGAGACAATTCCAGCATCAAATTTAGCCGTTACCGGGTTGGATTTCTTACCACAACTCAAAAAAGCCACACTCCCTATCATGATGAGAATCAAGATGACCCCTAAAATATGCTTTTTCCTCATTTCTATTCCTCCTTTTTTAGCCACGAATGTACACGAATTAGCATTAATGCAAATTTTTTACAAACTATTTCGTGTTTATTCGTGTTAATTCGTGGTCTCATCTTTTGTGTTTTCAGAACTTTAATGTGGCGGAAAGTCTCCAGTTGGTTAGATTTGTCAGATTAGCAAATCCCATAAAATCAAGTTGCAAATTCTTGCTATAGTTCCAACCAGCTCCATAGAAATAGGATGTGTAAGTAGATTTTTCTTCTTGAGTCTCACTGGAAGCCACCGGTACATTGTAGTCTTGCACTGCATCTTCTATTCTTCCATCTCCATAAACCCTGTGTGTCAATTCAGCAGTAGAAGAAGTCAGAGTTTTGTTGAGTGTCATATCAGAATTTTCCATATCGTGTCTGGCGCCAATTCTGAAGACAATAGCATTTGTCAAATTGAACTCCACACACACAGGAATCTGAATAGTAGTATTAGCGTATGTGCGTTTATGTTCCCAGGTTTCTGTCCGAGTAATAGTTTCCACATAGCTATTAGGGTCTACTGGATTTCCATTTATACGAAGGCTATAGGTCTCACTGTAATCATTCTTATAGACTCCTGTGGAATCTCCGTTTCCAGTCCAGAACCACAACCCTATACCAAAAGTAACTTTCTTGGAGAGTTTGGAGACTGTTTTGAGTAATACAGCCAGTTCATTGTTTCCCGCTTTTCCCTGAGTAATGGGTCCTCCCGAAGTCCAGGTCCAGGTATAAGGATTTATCCCAGTATAAACAGTAGAATTACTACGTTCTACTTTAGCCCCGCTCTTTATTTTGCTGGAACTATGGGCGAAGCCCAAATCACATCTTGTCTGGGTAGCATCTGACCATTTGTAAATAGCCGCTAGTCTTCCATCAAAAAGATTTCCGGGCCACTCCTCAGTGTCTTTGTCCTCTCTAGTATAACTGTAAGTTTCAAGCGTCGGCCTCTCCCAGTTTTCCTTTACTGTTCTGTTGGTCTGAGAAGCCATATTAGAGAGAATTCCTATTCCCAGAGCTAATCCGAGGTCTATCTTTTCAGTTTGAGGTCTCCAGAGAGATAACCCAAAGAAGTTCAGAAGATTCTTCATCTCAAAAGTGGAACTATCAATCTTAGAATAGGTGTAAATGGTGGAAGCAGTAACTCTATTTGTTATGCTTGAGTCTATGACCGTGGTGGTAGGCCACTGGGAGTAATTATCTTTTCGCAGATAGACCACGCCGACTTTCATATTTCCCACATATTTTCCGAATCCTACAAGATGGTCCCAGCCTCTCCAATATTCATAGTTGGTTCCTTTTCGGGTAATTTCGTGTTCTTCTTCCTGGTAGAGGTCTTCGTCTCTGTCGTAGCGTCGGACTTCATCCCGCTGACCTTGTCCAAAGATAGGATTTCCATCCACATCAGAAAAGCCCACATACAAAGGACTCTTAAAGGCTGCTCGGTCGTAAAGAAGGCCTAAAGAGCCGTATTCAGAGAGGCCCCTTCTGATATCGCTCTTGCCACCAATGAGAAAATATTCGTTTCCGTTGTTATTGAAAAGTTCCTCTTGTTTAGTTACGAAATTAGAGAGACTCGTATACAGTCTTTTCCCATCAATCAGAGGAATTCTGGCAGGATCCAGATAGCCATATAGTCCAACCATCAATTCCAGGTCATCTTCAAGTAATCCGGCAGTTGATGCATTTCTAAATGAGTTGGTCGCTGGGCTAATCTGGGCAACCGTTAAGGAGGAACCAAACCATAGAAAACCCACTAACATCAAGGGAACAATGATAATTTTGTTCTTTCTCACTTTTTACCTCCTGGTTAAAGTTTTTTCTTGATAGCATAGGGAATTATACCACGGAAACACGGCCTCACATTTTTGTGTAATGTGTTATGTGAAATGTGTAATGTAATCGTCATGTTCTTCATTACACATCAAACATTTTACATTACACAATTAGTTCTGGTAAATTCAGTGCTTTTGTGGTAAAAATTTCCTTGACAATTCTCCCCTAAGATCTTCTCACCTCCTTTTCGGGGATAATTCTTCTTAATTCCTTTTGATAACTTTAACAAATTCTTCTATATTTTGTCAACATTTTTTTTAAAGGTGTCATTTAAAATTCAAAAGTGAACTCTTTTTAGCGAATTTAAAGTTCAAAAGTGAACTCTTAAACTGCTATAATCTAACCCAAAAAGGAGGGTTTGGATTATGGCAAAACAGTTGCATAAGAAAT
>JBFLXN010000020.1:0-24449 GCA_040755715.1 Candidatus Edwardsiibacteriota bacterium | reverse complement strand
AAAGTAGCGAACTTGGGCTTGCAACTCTCTTAAAATTAAGGAGTTATATAACAGGAGGGCAACAAGCAAGAAGGTGTGCTTGTAACTTCGTGTAAATCAAGAGGTTGTGAATTTCGTGAAAGCCACACGATATATAAAAGGAGGGCAAAAAATATGTATGCCATAATTGAAACCGGTGGACTGCAATTCAGAGTTGAAGAAAACGAAAAAGTAAAAGTTCCTCGCTTACAAGCCAGTCCCGGAGAGACATTTAAAATACCCAGAGTTCTTTTTATCGCTGAGGGAGATAACACTCTAATCGGAACTCCAACTCTAAATGAAGCCGAAGTTCTGGCTTCGGTGATGCAACATGGAAGAGGGGAAAAGATTGTCGGGTTCAAATATAAGCCAAAGAAAAAATATCGCCGCCACTGGGGCGCCAGACAAGATTATACAGAACTCTTGATTACTAAAATTGCCCATCCGGCTTTTCTACCCACCAAAGAGAAACCAGAAGTAGAAAAAGTAGAAGCACTAAAAGAAGTGCCTGAAATCAAGGGAAAAATGGTAAAGCCCACCACACTGACGACTGGCAAGGAGAAGAAAAAAGTTATTCCACCAGTGAAAAAAATAGAAAAAAAGGAAAAACCAGAAACAAAAGGGAAAATAGTGGAGAAGAAAGAAGAAAAACCGAAAAGAAAGATTTTGGGATTTTTGTCAGAACGAAAGAAGTAATCAAAGACCACAGAAACATCCGCCTATGGCGGATTGATACGGTGATAAGCTGATATGTGAAAAAAAATTCTCTCCGTATCACCATATAAGCGTATCAGCATCCCGACAAAGTCGGGATTATCGTTCTATGTTTCCGTGATTAATTTTGAAGAAAGGAGAACGAAATGGCACATAAAAAGGGT
Organism: Candidatus Edwardsiibacteriota bacterium; assembly: GCA_040755715.1. Lineage (GTDB taxonomy): Bacteria > Edwardsbacteria > AC1 > JBFLXN01 > JBFLXN01 > JBFLXN01. The sequence continues at coordinate 23,553 of JBFLXN010000020.1, read as the reverse complement.
GTTGGTAGTTCAAGGAATGGTCGAGATAGCAATTCCCAGCGTCTGGGTATAAAGCGCTTTGGGGGACAATGGGTCTCGGCTGGCTCAATTATCGTTCGCCAAAGAGGAACCAGAATTCATCCTGGGGATAATGTAGGCATCGGAAGGGACGATACCCTCTTTGCCAGAATTAGTGGCTTTGTCAAGTTTGAGCGTATGAATCGGGACAAGAAATGTGTGAGCGTGTATCCTTAAAATATTTACACGGAGCACTATGAAAGAATATCAGGAAATCATAAATTTTCTACAGTCACTGAGTAGAGTTCAACCAGTTGATGTTGCCTTCATATTAAAAGAAAACGGCATAACCTTTGTTTGGCAAACGGGCCCCTCTCTTTTAGGGAAGGAAAGGGGAGAGGTCGGAAGGAAATTATCACCAGAACAAATACTCAGCCAGATTCCTTACTCCGAAAAATATTTTATTAAGAGTGAAAATGGGTTTGCTCAATGCATTATTCCCCTGAAGGTAGGGGAAGAATTAAAAGGGGCTATTTTGAGCTGTGGCGACAATGAAGAAAATTTGAAACTAACTGCACCTTTAATTGCAGAAACTATTTCCACTCTTTTGCGCCAGCACTATGAAATTGATTCCCTTACGGCTGAAATCTCAAGCCGCTATGAAGAACTCTCTTTACTTTATGAAATGGGAGAGAGTTTCTATAGCATGGTAGAGATTGAAAAGCGTTCTTTGCATTTTTTAGAAATTGCCCTGACCGCCGTAGGAGCGGAAAGAGGAAATCTGATTCTCTATAAGGAAAGGAAACCCCTTAGTTTCATTTTTGTCCATTCGGGATATGAGAATTCTTTAAAAGAAGAATTAATTTCTATTAGAGAAAGAGCAAAGGAGGTCTGTCTCAAAGGTAGGCCTGCTTTAGATGAAAAGAGTTTCTTGATTGTGCCTCTTAAGATTCAAGATAGAACTATTGGAGCCATAGGTGTAGAAAAGAAAAAAGGTAATCTTTCCTTTACTGCTGGCGATTTGAAACTTCTGACGACTATTGCTTCTCAAATCGCTATGTTCTTGGAAAATGTCAGGCTTTATGAGAATTTAGAACAATTACTTCTTAATACGATTAAAAGTTTGGTGGCGGCGATTGATGCCAAAGACCCTAATACCAAGGGTCATTCAGAACGAGTAGTTAGATATGTTTTGGGAATTGCCGACGCTTTGCGGCTTTCTGAAATGGAAAGAAAAAAATTGGAATTAGCCGCCTTATTGCATGATGTCGGTAAAATTGGACTACCTGATGTTATCTTAGAAAATGTAGGCACACTCAGTCGCCAAAAGTGGCGTAGAGTTAAACAACATCCCCAGATGGGAGTGAGGATTCTTTCTCATGTGAGCGCCCTTAAAGAACTTCTGCCAGTTATCCGGAGCCATCACGAACGATATGATGGCAAAGGCTATCCAGATGGAATCAAAGGGAACAAGATTCCCCTCTTTGCTCGGATTATTGCCGTGGCTGATGCCTATGACGCCATGACTGCCTCCAGAACCTATAGAGTAAGATTTGGCTCTAAGGAAGCCAAGGAGGAACTCTTAGAATATGCCGGTAAACAATTTGACCCACAAATTGTTAAAGCATTCATACGAGTATTAGGGAATGTGAAGAAATGAATAGTGGATACACACCCCTATATCCCCTCTTAATAGAGGGGACTATACTCACAAATCCCCTCTTATAGAGGGGACTATACTTACAAATCCCCTCTTAATAGAGGGGACTATACTCACAAATCCCCTCTTAATAGAGGGGACTATACTCACAAATCCCCTCTTATAGAGGGGACTATACTCACAAATCCCCTCTTAATAGAGGGGACTATACTCACAAATCCCCTCTTATAGAGGGGGCTATACTCACAAATTCCCTCTTATAGAGGGGGCTATACTCACAAATTCCCTCTTATAGAGGGGACTATACTCACAAATCCCCTCTTAATAGAGGGGACTGTACTCACAAATCCCCTCTTATAGAGGGGACTATACTCACAAATCCCCTCTTATAGAGGGGACTATACTCACAAATCCCCTCTTATAGAGGGGACTGTACTCACAAATCCCCTCTTATAGAGGGGACTATACTCACAAATCCCCTCTTGAGAGGGGGCAGGGGGTGTGTATCCTTCTCAAGAGTGGCGTCCCAACGGAATGTCAGGATGGGATGGATGATTAATTAGGAAACAAGCAATGTTCGAAGAGAAAATCCAGAGCAAACTTTCGCAAAAAATCACAAGACTTGATACCCTCAATAAGATTGGACAAGCCCTGAGTTCTACTCTGAAGTTAAATGACCTTCTGGAACTAATCTATCAAGAAATGGGAAGGGTATTTGACACCGGCAATTTCTATATCGCCCTCTATGATGAGACTAAACAGGAGCTCAATTTTCCTATTTATATTACTCAGGGTAAACGAGAAGCAAGAGAAAATCAAAAACTTGGTTTGGGTTTAAGCAGTTGGATTTTACTGAATAAAAAACCCATCTTGACTGCAGATTATCTTTCTGAATGTCACAGACTGGGAGTCAAACCTTTAGGCCCAGCGGCTAAATCTTGGTTAGGGGTTCCTCTGCTGGCGGTAGGGGTTCAAAATTTTGAACCCCTACAGGCTCTGGGCGTTATTTCTATTCAAAATTACAAGTCTGATGTTTACACTGAAGAAGATTTGCAACTATTAACTACCATAGCTAATCAAGCCGCGATTGCGATTAGAAATGCACAACTCTTTTCTACTTTGACTCAGGAGCGGAACAAAATCATTACCACACTTCAGAAGATACCAGAAGGTGTGATTGTTTTGGATGCGGATGGCCGACTAAGCCTCTATAATAAGGCAGTAGAAAAACTTCTGGGTATTACTCTTGCTCCCGCGAAACCTATTAGTGAGTGTCCTCCCATTATTTCTTCTCGTCTGGGAAAAATGTTAGAAGCCAGTAAAAAAGGGGAAAACACAGTCTCAGAAGAATTAGCGATTGGGGCGAAAATTGTTCAGGTAAAACTTTCGTCTCTTTGGGAAACCTCAAAAAAATACTCAGGGGCAATTTTGTTTTTTCACGACCTCACTGAAGAGCGAGTAGCGGGATTTTATGAAATTGCTAAGGTGCTGGTTACTGCTACTGATTTGGATTTGGTTTTACAAAGATTAGTTAATGCGGTGAGAAAATCTTTAGATTACACTACTTGTGCCATCTTTCTTTTAGAAGATGATGGGGACTTACATCTTAGAGTTTACCGTGGTCCATCACCGGAAGTATATTTAGGACTTACTTTGCAAATTGGAGAAGGCATTACAGGAAGAGCGGTTCAAGAAAGAAAGCCACTTTTGCAGAGTACCTTGCCTGAAAGACTTGACCCTTTCTTACGCAAAGAGATTCCTACTTCCTTAGAAGCCTATCGTTCCTTATTGGTAGCGCCTCTTTTGCTTAAAGATGAAATGATTGGAGCAATTCGTCTGGGCAAGGATATCGCAGGGTTTTATACAGGTTCTCACCTGGAACTTCTCTTTAATTTAGCCAGTCAGATACCTCCAGTAATTAAGAGGGCGATGGCTTACGAAGATGCCCAACGGCAGACCCGCACTCGTTCGCGCCTTTATGAAATCGGGATGTCCCTGAGTTCTGTCCTTCAACTTAAAGAATTGCTCACTACCATCACCCTTACCTTCTCGCGCATTTTTGATGCCGAGGAGTGTGCGGTGTATTTTTATGATGAATTGGTAGGAGAATGGACAGGTCGTTCCAGAGCAAAACTAGACATCCAGCCGGGAGTTTTAGAGCAATTGAAGGAAACAAAAATTAAATTGGAGCCAGAGAAATTGAAGGAACTCAAAGGGGTCATTCCTTGGGTGATGGCTGCCGGTCAGCCAGCCTTGATTTCTGATGTCAGTCAGGAGCCAAGATACTTAAGTCCAAATCCAGCCATTGAATTCCGCTCTCAACTCTGTGTGCCATTAAAACTCGGGGAAAGAACTACGGGGATCTTAGATGTAGAGAGTACCAAAAGAGACCATTTCTCACAGGATGACTTACAACTATTGATGGAAGTAGCTCCCTTGGTCTCTGTAGCGTTAAGAAATGCGGCTTTGCATGAGGAAATCCAAAAGGAAGGGAGTAAACTTTCTGCTACTATTTCCTCAATGCCCGAAGGATTTTTGATGGTGGACTCTAAATTCCAGGTGTTAATGACTAATGAGGCTTATAGTCAACTTTTAGGTTTACCAACATTTATTCGCCCTGGCACATCTTTGTTGAATTCAATTATTCCAGAAATTTTAAAAAACGCGATTGACCCAAAGCCAGTCCTTGATTTCTTTAAAGAATGCGCCGATTTCCCAGAAAAAATCGTTCAGGCCGAAATGGCTCTCAGAAATCCCCGGCGCTTTTTGAAACTTATCTCTTTCCCGCTCCGCCTTGACTCCGGTGAACTTTTGGGAAGGGTGATTCTCAAACATGACATTACCCCTGAAAGAGAAATTCAAGAACTCCGAGAAGAATTTGTAGGAATGCTCACCCATGACCTGCGCAATCCTTTAGGGGCAGTAATCGCCTCATTAGAACTTTCTCTGGACGGGAGTCTCGGTGCACTAAATGAGGAGCAAACACGCTTTCTAGCTAATGCTGATGAAGACGCCAAGAAAATGCTCCAGATGCTCAACGACCTCCTTGACGGATATAAATTTGAATCAGTAGAAATGAAATTGGAAAAGAGTGAAATTATTCTTAAAGACCTTATCAGTAAAAAGGTAGAAGGATTTGCCTCCTTGGCTAAAGAAAAGGAAATTACTGTAGAAATGAGCATACCAGCAGAATTTCCCAAAGTAATAGCTGACGAGGGAAAACTAACTAGAGTTCTGGACAATTTTTTGTCTAATGCCCTCAAATTTACTCCACTAAAGGGCAAAGTAATAGTTGGGGCAGAAGAACCAGCGGGTTCTTTCATTTATGTATATGTAAGTGACAATGGAGAAGGAATTGCTGAGGAAGACCAAAAAATGATTTTTGATAAGTTCTATCAAGTTCATTCCCGCCGCAAAGGAAAGAGAGTCGGCACTGGTTTAGGGCTCCCCCTCTGTAAGCGAATTATTGAGGCTCACGGCGGCAAAATCTGGGTAGAAAGTGAAGTGGGCAAGGGAAGCAAATTTGTTTTTACCCTACCAAAAGGGTAGTGTTCAAGAAAAAATGAAACACTGTGGACTAAAAAAATATTCGTGCCCCAATTTTATCGGGGCGTGGTTAAATTGAAAAGAATTGGGCAAATGAAATGGTCAAAAAAGTTTTAGTTGTTGATGATGAACCTTATATCGCCAGAGTAATTAGATTCAAACTGGAACAAGAAGGCTTTACTGTTATCTCTGCGGGAAATGGGTTAGAAGGATTGCAACGGATGAAAGAAGAAAAACCCGATTTGGTCATCCTGGATGTGATGATGCCAGGAATGGATGGTTTTGAGGTTTACCGCCAGATGAAAGAAGAAGAGGAATTGAAAAAAATTCCTGTGATTATTCTCACGGCTAAAGGACAAGAGGTTGACCGACAGAAGGGATTAGAACTCGGCGCCGCTGATTACATTACTAAACCATTCAGCCCAACTAAATTATTACAACAAATAAAGACTATCGTCGGGGAAAGCGAAAAATAAAACAAGATATTAGCCACAGATTGACACAGATGAAAAGATACAAGATGAGCACAGATATTTCTGACGACATCTGTGCTAATCTGTAAGCTTCTCATCTGCGCTAATCTGTGTAAAAGAAATGATTTCTACAGTCAACTGGTTTTTAATAATTTGTAGTTTGGTGGTAATAGGTTCTATTACTTTGGTCATATATTTACTGGGCCTTCTTAAGAGAGTCCAAGAGGCCTCTGAAAAACAAAGAGCTAAACTTAAAGAGTCTGAAGAAAAAATAAAAGACCTAATTAGAGAGAGGGTAACTTTTGAAACTGTGCGCCTCAAGGAAAAACAACAGCTAACCGAAACCGAAGAGGCAAAAAGACTACAGTTCTTAAAGGAAATACCTGAAGGTCTCTTTATAGTTGATAGAGAGAGAAAGATTTTTCTTTTTAATAAAATGGCTGAACAGATTACTGGCTGGAAAGAATCAGAGGTTTTAGGAAAATATTGTGGTGAAATCTTTAAGAGCAAGAATGAATTAGGCGAGTCAGTCTGTGAAGGGGAGTGCCCCTTAGTCCAGGCGATGGAGAAAGGGGAAACTATTGTTCATAAGAATAATACAATTTTACTTAATAATAGTCGGGAGCTACCCGTTTCTTCAAAAACCGCTCCCTTCTATGATAGTTCTGGTCAGCTAAAAGGCGCTCTCTGTCTTTTTACTGATATTAGTGAAAGAAAGAAGAGTGAGCGTCTGCGAGACGAATTTGTCACTAATGTTTCACACGAACTGCGGACACCATTAACTGTCATCAAAGGGTATGCCGAAATCTTGACAGAAGAACTCAAGGGTGAAATGGGAACTCAAATGAGTGAATTCGCCAAAGTAATTAATGAGCAATGTGAACGATTAGAAAGAATCCTGGAAGGAATACTCAGTTTCAAAGAAGCCCAAGCCTGGCAGATAGGATTGCGTAGGGAAAATGTGAATATTATTGAACTGCTTCAGGAAAACATTTTGGCATTTGAACCTAGAGCAGCAAAGAAAAAAATTGCCATTATTTCTAAGTTGCCCGAGAGTCTCTCCCCGGTGCGAGGCGACTGTCTGGCTCTGCGTTTTGTCTTTGACCAACTTTTAGATAACGCGATTAAATTTACTCCCGAAGGAGGAAAAGTGATGATAGAAACCGGTGGGGTGAAATTAGAAGATACCGTGTGGAAAATGGAAATTAGCGTAATTGATACCGGTATGGGAATTGCTTCTGAGGATATCCCCCATATCTTTGAAAGATTTTACCGAAGTGAACAAAAAGTTCATACGCTTCACGGAACAGGTATTGGATTATCTATGGTCAAAGAAATTGTAGAGACACACGGTGGCACGATTGCGGTAGAAAGTGAACTGGGTAGAGGAAGTAAATTTATCGTAAGATTGCCGATGGGAGAGTAAAAGCATGTCACTTCACTCCATTTATCCCTTCCCTCTCTGATTCAGATTTAAGAGGCGTTTAGCCTCTAATGCTCTGTGTTGCCGCTTTCACCGTATTCTTCAACAACATTGTAATAGTCATTGGTCCCACCCCCCCCGGAACAGGGGTAATATGAGAAGCGACCTCCTTAGCCGAATCAAATTCTACATCACCAACTAACCGATAACCACTCTTGGTCGTTTCATCTTTTATCCGGTTCACCCCGACATCCACCACTACCACTCCGGACTTTAGCATTTCACCTTTGATAGTTTGAGGGTTACCAGCGGCCGCCACCAGAATATCTGCTTGTCTGGTATGAAATGTCAAATCTTTTGTTCCGGTATGGCAGATGGTTACTGTGGCATTGGCGTTTTTTGCTTTTTGGAAGAGGATATTGGCTAAAGGCTTTCCAACAATATTGCTTCTTCCCACAATGACTATATATTTACCTTTGATTTCAATACCCGTTCTAACCAGTAGTTCTTGGACACCAGCCGGGGTGCAAGGAAGAAAGAAAGGCTCTCCCAGCATCAGTTTTCCGACATTATAAGGGTGGAAGCAATCAACATCTTTGCTCAGTGAAATCGCCTCAATAACTTTATGTTCATCAATATGTGCTGGAAGTGGAAGTTGCACTAAGATGCCGTGGATTTTTTTATCTTCATTCCATTGAGAAATTTGAGACAAGATTTCTTGTTCTGGTGTAGCTTCGGGCAATCTAAAGGTCTCGGTATAAATTCCTACTTCAGAGCAAGCTTTCTCTTTGTTGCGAACATAAACCTGCGAAGCCGGGTCTTCACCCACTAAGATAACACCCAGACCAGGAACAGTTCCTCGGTCTTTTAGTTCTTGGGTTTGTTGCTTGATTTCTGCCTGAATTTCTGCGGCAATTTTCTTGCCATCAATAATTTGTGCTGACATATTTGTTTCCCTCTGATTGAAGGTAATGTCCTTGTTCTATTTGTAATGTTCAATTTCATCTAAGAAATCCAGAAGATTATCCCGAACGACCACAAATGAAGGGCCGCCCCCAAATTCAATCCCTATGGCAGCAGCCTCCAGCACCTCATCCCTTGTAGCTCCAGCCGAAATCGCATTGTTTGCATGATTTGCCAAACAAGGAATACACCTTGTAGCTACAGATGCCGTCACAGCCATTAGTTCTTTTTGCTTTCGGTCCAAAGCACCATGTTTGTAGTAGTGTTTTACCAATTCATTGAAACCATTATAGAGGTCAGGTGCCTCCTTTTCAAGACGACTTCTGTTGATTTTTCTCTTTTTCAAAATATCTTTCAAATTGCCCATGTCTTCACCACCATTCTTTATTGATTTTGGCTAACATTCCCACCATAAAAGAAGTCCTGCCAAAGGTGGAATTTTTGGTAAGTGCCTCAAAGAGCACAAATCTTTTATGCTGTGATATACGCTGTGCCGTGCCGAATTCTTTATTATGTTATGACTCCTCCAACTCTGTAGCTAACTGAGACTTAAAACCTAAAAAATCACCCTTTTTTAATATCCCAAAGAAGTTATCAAAATCCTTAGGAGTTAAAAAAGTGAAATAAAATATCTGCTCTTTTTGCAATTCATTTAATCTATTAAAATGCTCAATTGCATACCTATATTTAGCCCTGGTCTCTTTGGCAATATCTCCGCCCTCTTTAATTTTTTCAATCAATTCATCGTCTTTTATTTCTACTACCACTATTTTGTTACCAATCTTCAAAAAGAAATCTGGATTGAATTTTGCTTGTTTAGTGTGAGTTCCCTTCTCCCATGAATATTCTATACTATAAAATCCGGTGTCTCTCGATTTTATCCAGGCATCTACTAATTCTGCATTTGAAATTAGTTTTTCTACGAACTTTCTTTCTGGAGTAGAGTGAGTAAATATAACATTTAAAGGGGTTTTGAATAAGAATTTGTTGCTTATTTCTTTTGTTGCCATTTTGGGTAAAGATTCATCATCTATTAACTCTTTTAATACGGTTTTATCCTCTTCATCGCCTGATTTTAACGAGTCTTCATCAAAAAATACTGAGGCGCCTCTCCGAAATACTCCTATTCCGAGTGAAGCCCTCTTGAGTTGTGTTGTCTTTAATTTCTTTAAGTCTGTGGCCGCTAATTCAAAGCGAAGGGTTTTAGATTTCTTCCGTTTTATTACGCCAAACGACTGTAAGGCCTTCCTGTAATTTTCCTCACTTACTGTGTCTTTATTCCATCCGATTCTACCAAGAGAATTTTTGATAATCTCTTTGATTTTCTCTAATGGAAACTTTTTTGAGTAATCGGTTTCTTCCTCAGTATCAAAAACTTTTAGTCTATTCCAGATTTCGGTGGAGACCAAATCAACCGGGTACATTCTATATGTAATGTAAGTCGCCTTCTCTTCTCTAACTCCAGTTATAACTCGCTCATAAACAGTCTCTTTTTCAACCCCTTTAATTTGGGTAGAAAATGTGATATAACCCTTCTTTAATAATTCATAAGGTTCCTCATGTGCAATTTCGGTCTCTATTTCATTCTTTTGGTATTCAAGCTGGTAAATCTCAAAATTATACTCCCTTGTCTTTTTAACAGGGTAAAAATGTAGTCTCTTCTCAATCTCCATCACCTCATCAACAAGATGCTTTATATTCCTTGCCCAATTTACATGGTTAAAAACGCGCACTTTCGGCTGTTCACCTTGATACTCTTTGGGAATCCTTAACCCCCTGCCCAAAACTTGGGCAATCAAAAGTTTAGAATTGAATGCCCGTTCTTCATGCGGGACAATTTGAAAGACATTCTTTACATCCCAGCCCTCGGTGAGCATGCTTACTGATGTTATCCATTCTACAGAGTCGTCTTTATCATCAACTCTATTAAGTTTCAAAACATTTTCTGTATGTTCATCTGCCGAAGTTACGATTAAAACCTTTTTCTCGGCATCTTCTTTTGAGATTTTTTCTTTTTCTGCAATAAAACTTATCCATTTCTCAGTCAACCGTTTGCACGCAGAAATATCTTTGGCTATTATGATAGTAATCGGTTTCGTCTTACGGTAGCGCATCTTATTTTCTATGTGGTTATCGTAGATCATCTGAAATTGTTCGTTCTCAGAGATATTAGCCTCTTCAACTTTATAATCAATTGTTTTTATGGTTCTTTCTTCTATTGCTTGGTTTAAAGAATATCTGTAAACGACATCGGCAAAATAGTCATTCCCAATATACGCTGTTCCAGTATCACCAACTATATATTTGAACCCATACTTTGCATTTAATAAAAATTCTTTCCATTTTTTAATTGCCCAATCCCTACCTGGCGGATTATAAGCATGATGAACTTCGTCACATAAAACCAGGGTCGTTTCTCCTCTTCCTGTGAGACTATCTTCAACTGAAGATTTTACATATTCATAGACCGAATGAACATTTTCAATACAAATATCCCCTTTCTTGATTGTTTGGGTAGCATTTATAATTCTTGGATTTCTTATCTTTGCCTCTGTTGGAATAAGCCTTAATAGGTCAGCATCTCCTGATAATGTCTTAAATTTCTCTGTAACACCCTTTTCAATAGTAGTAGACGGAACAAGCACCAAAACCTTATCAACAACACCCTCAGCCAGCATAATTCTGGCAATGCCATATAAAACATAACTTTTTCCTGTGCCGGTTGCTAAATCTATGGTGCAGGAAAGTTTATCTGGAAGCTGTAAATGCCTTTCAAAATCAGTGAAACTTGGATAAAGTTCTCTTAAATTTGGATTATTATCATAATTTTCCTCGGCTAATTCTCTGAGATTTCTATATCTTCTTCCCAGCAAATATCTTAAAACTATTCTTATCGCCTCTTTCTGAAATTCTCTGGTTCCGCATAAAGCATCTAAAAATGCCTCGTATTTGGAAATATCAAATATTTCCGGGTCTATATTTTCTGAGACTTTTAAGACGAGGTCGCTGGCTTTTATAGTAAATATTTCAGGCATTGTTATTTTCTTTATATTTTCGGGTTTTTGACGGGTTAATATCGGGTTTTTCGGGTTTTGGTATTTTTCTCACATTCTTCCGTTTATGTCTGATAAATGTCCGAAATGTGTCCAATATACCACCTATCTCATATTGATTATTCATCACCATATCATTAGCCCATTATTATCCCTTTGTTAGCCCTTTTATCCCTTTATTAGCCCTTACAAAAATATATGCTGTTCCTTTTCCTGTGACGCCTTTCTTTTCAAAAATTCCTTTTGACACCAATTCCCTTAAATCAATTGTAGCCATAGGTTTTGAAACTTTTGTTAATTCCTGATATTCTTTATTTGTAATCTTCCCATTTTTCTTCACATACTTTACCGCTTTAATCTGTCTTTCATTTAATCCCAACTCCCGGAGATATTTTTCTGTAAAAATATCTTTTCTGAATAAAACAAATAAACTTGACCCACTAAGTCCATATTCAGGTTCTGGTAATCCCCATTCTTTGCACCAGGAGACTATCCGGTTTGTGCCAGAGCCTACTTCTTCCACCAATCCTATCCAGAAAAACATTCTTGCAATTAGGGGATTGAATGGCTCGGAAGTATGCTCAGCCTTTAATGTCTCCACTGTCCATCCTTCTGGTAATTTCCCCGGATTCCAGAATTCAATTCTATCATCAAAAATTCTTACCTGCACCTTGCCACTGGAGCGATAATCCCTGTGGATAATAGCATTTACCAGGGCTTCTCTTATTGCCTTGGGTGGATACTCCCATTTCTCCTGTCTCTCAAGTTTCCCTTCTTCAATCCAGGCCTTAAGAGAAATATTACTGAAGATAAATTTCTCCACTTCTGCAACAAGAGAGAACAAATCACCTTCAATCTCCTTAAAATCAAGCATATCACCGGCAACATCAGTTCCTTTGAATCTTATACATTTAACTCCGGACTGAATAAAAGTATCCTCGGGTCTTTTGGCAAAAAGCAAAACTCCTGCATTCATAAGTTCCTCATTCTTCATCAATTTAAGTTTTTTCAATATTTCCTTCTCTGGTAGAGACGCATCAATGTCAAGTTTTCTTGTCTCTCTTGCCTTTCTAAGAAATATTCTTACCTTATCGGTATCAATATCTGAAAAATCTATCTCATCGCAAATCTGTCCATCAAAATACAATTCTTTTTTGTGGATTTCTAAAATCTTCCTTTTATATTCGTCTTTACTCATCTTTAGAGTATTTTTACCTGCCCTTTTGTAAGGCCTTCCAAAGGCAAGCACAACATCGTAGGGATATTCCTCAACCTTAATAAGAATTATCTTCTTCTTCGTTATAGTTTCAACTTTAACTTCAGGATATAATTTAGGTTCTATATTAGTAAGGATTTTGTTAACAAGGTCTTCGACAGTCCCCTTTCCTATATCACAGCCTGAAATGAGTCCTTTCTTATCAACCCCAACTAAAATTATCCCGCCCCGAGTATTAGCAAAGCCAGAAACCGTCTCAACAATTTCTTTCCATTCGCCTGTAGATTTCTTAAATTCTACAGTCTCTGATTCACCAATTTTGAGAAGTTCGGTTAAATTCATTGTTGCTTAAGTTTTCTTAAATTTATCTATTGGTAACACTTCCTTCCTCTCATTCCCCCAGACATCCATATAAATTATCATCATTTGGTCGGTTAGTTTTTCAGTGGGAAGGCGGATTTCGTAGTTGTTTTCCTCTAAATCTTGAGCAAACCATTTTTCATCCATATCAAAATATTCGCCATTAAAATCGTAGTCAATCATTACCATTGATAATGCTTTAAATCCAAGTTCTTCTTCAGGAATAGGCCTTTTAGAAATTATATTACTTCTGAATTTCGTTATTTTTATAACTGCTTCTGCAAAAAGTTTACCTTTCGGCTTTTCAACATAGTATTTGCATTCAACATCCGGTGGATAAATAAAATCAAATCCTACTTGTTCCATTACCTTATTTACCTCAGAAATATCAGCAGATAATGGCTGTTCAAGTAGACTAAAATTCTTCTTATGGAGTTCATCAATTATTGAATAAGGAATTCTCAAAACAAAATATTTTATTCTGTGTTTTTCAATGTAATCTTCTAAAAATAAAACACTTGCCGCTGGAGCAATGATAAAGAATCTTTTGCTTATCCTATCTCCAAGAATAGTATGAAGATTATCAATAAATCCTCTATCCATTACATATTCGTATTTTTTGTCATTGCGACCCCGATGAATATCGGGGGAAGCAATCCCATTTTTATTCTTTTTCCACTTGAAGACTAAAACATTATCCCGCCCAAAATATCCATCCAATTCTATCCCTGCTAATGTATGCGGTTCATCTTTACATTGGAATAACTCAAGGGCAAATCTGTGATATTCTACAAAAGGTAATTCTTTAAGCATCTTCATATCATAGAGTCCTGCATTATAAACAGCAAAGGGGTTTGGTTTTAGTGGTTTCCCTTTATTTCCAATTTCTTGTTTAAGATTTAACATTCTTTTAATCATTGTATAAATGGCAAATTTTGAAGAATCTATCATAATCCATCTTCTTTTAAGTTTTTCTGCCACTGCTCCTGTTGTGCCAGAACCAGCAAAAGCATCTAAAACAATATCCATCTCGCTGGATGAAGCTTTTATAATACGTTCAAGGAGTTGTTCGGAGTTTTCGGTGGGGTAATCCCATTCTCGTGAATATCCTTCAAGCTCAATCCAATTGTTATTCGGTACTTTAATAATGGGTTCTATCCAATATTTTACAGTGTTTGCCTCTTTTCGTAAAAATCTTAATTTTCGCCCAGTTCTCTCCCAATGCTCCTCAAGGCTTTCTTTATTTTCAAATTCTTCTATATATCTTTTGTAATTATCAGTAGCTTTAAATGCGTCTTCTTTCTTCCACAACCAACTACACTTAGGTTCGGGTGTTATTCCTAAAAGTTTATATCTTTTATCAGGTCTATTATAGAATGTTTTAAAATCTTTCCAATATGCTTCTCTTTTTTGAATTATTATGTCTTTGGTAAGATTTGGATAATAAGTATCAGTCGATTTAGAATACCAATGGATGACATCATATACTACACTAAGATTTCTTGGTTTTTCTCTTGGAACATTAGCATAGAAGGCTGTTTTTGTCCTCCCAATTACAATTTCATTCCTAAAATTCTCTTTCCCAAAAACCTCATCCAGCAAGACCTTCATATAATGCCCAAAGTGATAATCGGTTCGGATGTAAAAACTGCCATCATCAGAAAGCAATTCTTTCAATAAAATTATTCTCTGCCTTAGCCATTCTAAATACTTAGCTCCCATCAATTTTGCAGAATAAGCCCCTACATCTCCTCTACCATAAATATCTCCAGTTCCGAAAGGTGGGTCAATATAAATCAATTTTACCCCTCTTGAACCATCAGGATTTTTTAATTTTCCTTCTTCTTTCATTTTCAACAGCGTTTTCAAAATCTGTAAATTATCCCCAAAAATCAGTAAATTGTGCCATTTATTTAGATCCTGAAACGAGTTCAGGATGACATTCTTTTTCAATGAGTTCAGGGTGACATCTCTCTGAACATCCCCAAAAACTTTCACCTTTTGGAGGGGTACAGCCATTGTCTCAGTAAGAACATCTACTTCTCTTGTCTTCCCTGCATAGATTAACTCGGTCTCTTGCTTGCCTTCAAAAAGTAACCACCTATATTCTTCTGGAAATGGCTTTCCTTCTTTTAATAACTCGCAAATTGTGTTTATTTGTTCTTCAGTGAACCTATTCATTTTTTACACCTCATTAGGCACGGCATGGTGTTTGATAACAGAAATAGGTGGTTTATTTTTCACTCTCGCTGACTGCCATCTTAGGTTGTTTCTTTTGGGGATTTACTTTGCATTCTTCTCCAGAGAATCAGAGGACTTTTGAGTTGAAAATGGCTTCCAAGTGTTTTGTATAAGTTTATCCTTGTGTAAATTTTACCATATTCTCACAAATCTTGCAAGACTTTTCTGGCGATTTCTAATTTGCGAGAAACATCAAGTCTCCCAAGAGAAATCTTTAGAACGAAGGGTTTCCCTCCAGTGAATTCCAAGGGATAGGTGATGTCTTTGACCATTCTTTCAATATTTCCCCTTGAAGGGCTCTCTCCATTTCGGAACTGAAATTCTAAAAGACTATTTTTCAAAACGATTTTTTCTATTCCTTTTTCAATGGCAAAGATTTTTAACTCTACTATTTCCAAAAGATATTCTACTGCCAAAGGAATCTTACCAAATCGGTCCTCCATTTCTTCTTTCAATTTCTTTAGTTCTTCAAGATTTTTCACTCGGCTCAGGCGACGGTAAAGCATCACTCTCTCGGCACTGTCTCCCACATAATTCTCTGGAATGTTCGCTTGAAAGTCAAAAGATAGTGAGGGCATTTCGTGAAATGCCCCTACCTCTGGTTCACCTTTCAGTTCTCTCACCGCTTCTTGTAAGAGTTGGCAATAGAGGTCAAAGCCAACCGCAATGATGTGTCCGTGTTGTTCCCGACCTAAAAGATTGCCAGCGCCTCTGATTTCTAAGTCACGCAAGGCTAATTGAAATCCACTGCCCAACTCGGTGAATTCTTCCAGAGCCCGAAGTCTCTTTCTGGCTTCTTGAGTAATTCTCCCAGATTTTGGAATAAGAAAATAGGCATAAGCCCGACGATTTGAGCGGCCGACTCTACCTCGCAATTGATAGAGCTGAGCTAAACCAAATTTATCTGCCCGATTGATAATGATAGTATTCACATTAGGAATGTCCAAGCCGGATTCTATGATGGTAGTGGTCACCAAGACATCGTATTGATGATTCATAAAATTTAACATCACTCTTTCCAATTCCCTTTCTTCCATCTGTCCGTGGGCTACAGCAATTCGTAAATGTGGCAAAAGCCGGCGCAAATAAGAAGCCATCGCTTCAATTGATTCAACCCGATTGTGCACAAAATAGACCTGTCCCTGTCTTTCCACTTCTCTCAAGATGGATTCAATGATATGTTCTTCGTTCCATTCTAAAATGCGAGTGACGATAGAAAGTCTGTCTTTTGGGGGAGTCTCAATCATTGACATATCTCTGGCTCCAACCAAAGACATATGCAGAGTTCTGGGTATAGGAGTAGCCGTCATTGTCAGGCAATCAACACTCTTTCGCAATTGCTTCAGAGTCTCCTTGTGAGCCACGCCAAACCTTTGTTCCTCATCAATGATGAGCAATCCCAAATCTTTGAATTCCACATCTTTAGAAAGAAGGCGATGGGTGCCAATTACTAAATCCACTCTTCCTTCTTCTAACTCTTTGATAATTCTCCTTTGTTCTTTTTCTGATTTGAATCTGGAAAGCATTCGTAGGTTAATTGGGTATTCTGCGAGGCGCTCCCGAAAGGTTTGATAGTGTTGTTCGGCTAAAATGGTGGTTGGAACCAAGACAGCGACTTGCTTACTATCCATAATTACCTTAAAGGCGGCTCTAATCGCCACTTCTGTCTTACCGTATCCCACATCTCCGCAGAGTAAGCGGTCCATCGGTTTTGGTTTTTCTAAATCTTCTTTGATTTCCTGAGTGGTTTTGAGTTGGTCTGGAGTCTCCTCATAAATGAAAGAAGCCTCCAATTCTCTTTGCCAGAGGGTATCTTGAGAAAAGGCAAAGCCCGACTGGGAAGTGCGATAGGCATAGAGTGAAATCAATGCCTGGGCCATATCCTTAATTGCCTTTTTGGCTCTCTTTTTAGTCTCTTCCCAGTGAGTAGTGCTGAGTCTTGAAAGTGGTGGGATTTTTCCCTCATCAGCAATGTATTTCTCAACCCGGTGCATCTGTTCAATCGGCACATAAAGTTTCTCTTCCTCAGCATAGAGTAAAGCCAAACACTCGGTCTCTTTTTCATCAATGACGATTGTTTTTAATCCTAGATATTTTCCAATACCATAATCTAGGTGAACCAGATAATCATCTAACTTCAGAAGTTGAAGATTTCTAATTGCTCCTCCACCTTTGAATCTGCGAAATTTTCGCTTCTTCTCCCGCTGGAAGATTTCTCTCTCGGTAATGAGCGCTAAGTGAGCCTCCGGCATGATAAATCCGGCATGTAAAGAGCCAACAACACATGCAATCTTCGGTCTCATATCCTCTTCGCTCCACCCCTCCTTTTTTCCCTCCCCCACTGGGGGAGGGAGAGAGTGGGGGTAAAGTTCCTCTGGCATAAGAATTTCTTCCATTCTTTCTTTTTGTCCGGTGGTGTCGCAGAAGATAAAGGTAGTGTAGCCATCTTCTGATAATTTTTTTAACCTTTCTTTTAATCGCTCTAAGTTAGAAAAAAATGGTTCCACTGGCTGAGTGATTAGAGTTATTTCTGTCTCGCTACCTTTTTTAATGTTAGTGTTTCCTAAGAATAAGGTTTGATAGGAAAATAATCCTTTTAACATTTCTTCGTAGTCAACCAGAATTGTTTCTGCGGAAAGTTCTGTCTGTTCATAAATATTTTTCATTTCTTCTCTTAATCTTTCGGCTTCAGTCTTGCACTCACTTTCTTCTTCAAAGAAAATCAGAGTATCCTTAGAAACTAAATATTCTAAGATAATAGTGGTTGGCTTTTCATATCTGGGTAATAGATTGACTCTTTCTTTATGACCTATGGACCTTTGAGTCAGGACTTCAAATTCTCTGAGGGAAACTATTTCGTCTCCCAGAAATTCTAGGCGGACTGGATTTTCGTTACCAAAGGTGAAGATGTCCACAATCCCGCCGCGCACGGCAAATTCTCCAGGATTTTCTACAATTTGAGCTCTATCAAAACCCAAAGCAAGCAATCTTTGAAAAACTCTCTCCATTTCTAATTGTTGACCGACCTTAATCTCCAAAGTAAGATTATTTAATTCACTCGGGCTAAGGGTCTTTTGTAAGAGTGAGGGAAGAGAAGTGACTAAAATTCTTGTCATGCATTTTTGGAAATTGCTCAGAGCCTCAATACGGGTGCCAACAATCTCTATATCAGGAGTAGTTAAATCATCAAGAGCTGGCAAATAAGAGATATATTCTCGTCCTAAGAGAGTGATTAAGTCATCGCTTCTCTTTTCGGCAGATTCCTGGTTGGGAAGAATGACGAACATTGATCTGGGAATCTCCTTCACTAAAGAAGCAATGAGGAATGACCTGGCTGTGCCAAAGATTCCGGAGACCGAAAGATTCCTCTGGGAATCAAGAAGAGATTGCTGAAGAGTTGATAGAGTGGGGGTTTTTTTAATAGAGAGAAGGATTTCATTAAAGGACATTTTGTAAAAGTATAGTTCAAGAAAACTCAAAAAGTCAAGTGCATTTTCTGAAGGTCGGTCAAATTGTTTTCGTTTGACTTTCGAAACAAGAATGTGGTATCTTACAAGCGTTGCAATATCGTTTGATATTTCACGGCCTAGGAATTTGAATAATGTCTTGATTACGCAGATAAAACCGATTCGCTAATCTGTGTAATCTTGTTTTTGAAATTCCTATAAGACCCACTATAGAGGCACAAATAGCGCAGAGGAATAATCTCATTGTAAATTGCAAAATTAGCCATTACCATTTTAAAATGATAGCTTTACATTGATAATTTTGAAATGAATCTCTCCGCGTCCTCTGCGTCTCTGCGGTGAAGATTATACCAGCGAGAATCTATGAAAGTAATTTGTTTACATAATAAGACAGAAATAGAATCTTTTCTTCGCAGAAATCCCTTTCTTCATATTTACAGTATCGGAGACTTGGATGATTTCTTCTGGCCATATACAACCTGGTATGCCATCAGAGAGAATGAAAGCATAGGAGCAATAGTATTGTTATATACAGGGTTTTCAACGCCCTCTGTTCTTGCACTTGCTGAGGAAGAGTTGGATTCAACGAAAGAATTGCTGAGTTCCATAATTCACCTATTACCCAAGCGATTTTATCTTCATCTTAGTCCCGGATTAGAAAAAATCCTAAAGGAACATTACAGATTGGAATCTCACGGCACACATTACAAAATGGCTTTAAAGAATAAATCTCTATTAGATAGTATTGATACATCTCGAGTCATCCGTCTTTCAAGGGAAGATTTGAAAGATATACTTAAGTTGTATAGAGAAAGTTATCCGGGAAATTGGTTTGAGCCGAGAATGTTGGATACGAATCAGTATTATGGCATAAGAAGAGAGGATGGCTTGATAAGTATTGCCGGAGTCCATGTTTATTCTCAGCGATACAAAGTCGCCGCTTTGGGGAATATTACTACCCATCCAGACTTTAGAGGAAAAGGATTGGTGAAATCTGTAACGGCAAAATTGTGTAAATCCTTAATGAAAACAGTGAGTGATGTAGGGTTGAATGTAAAGACCGACAATCTATCGGCCATAGTGTGCTATAAGAAATTAGGATTTGAAATCATTAGTTCCTACGAAGAATATCTTGCTTCTTCGCAATTTGAACTCGCCTAAGGCGGACCACGAAAACACGAAATCCGGAAGGCACGAGGTCAGAAGAATTTTCGTGAATTCGTGCTTTCGTGGTTTATCTTGGAGTATCGGAAATTCAATAATTTTTTAGCCACGGATTACACGGAAAGCACGGAGGTAAAGATTGTAGCTGCCCCGATGTAACATCGGGGCAATAGTTCGTAATGGAAAGCAAAGCGGAGTTTATCCCGCACATTTATTGTGCGGGGCTTTACTGCTACAATGCTTCAAAATGTCATACTTTCCATGTTTCTAGATTTCCGCGATTCTCCCGACAGGAATCCCGTCGGAACTGGGAGGGACGGGGCGCGGTTGTTTTTTGAATTCAAATCAACAGCCTGAATATGAACGAAGAAATTTTCTTTGAGGAAAAAGCCATGCCTGAACCTTTTGTTGGCCGCGAAGACGAGCTGAAATCATTACGAAATCATTTGGAAATGGCGTATAACTATCAGGGTAGATTTGTTCTTATCCAGGGTGACATTGGTGTAGGGAAAACAAGATTTCTCAGCCGATTTGTTGAGGAAATAGGTTCATCAGGCGCCATCATCCTGACCGGCAGGTCATTGAAAGATGAAATAAGTGTATTTTATCCCTTTACCAGGATGCTTGAAGACTATTTGGAAAATATAGAATATTGCAGCTCGTGGCTGGTAAATTTTTTAGAACCGGAAATTGCTCCTTACCTTGTTCACCTTATACCTAAATTCAAGAATCTCTATCCACTGGATATTCCGCAATTTGAAAAAACTTTCAACAATTCGCTTTTCTTCTATTCCTTTCAGCGTTTTTTTGAAAAACTGTCAAAATCTAAGCCACTCATTTTGATTCTTGATGATGTGCAGTGGCTTGGCACTGAATCAATTGAATTACTACAATATCTCGTTCCAAGAATATCTAACCAGGCTATTTTGATTCTTGCTGCTTCTCGTCCTGACAAAAATAATCTCGCCTTACAAAAAGCAATAGATGAATTCAGTGTGGCAAGACTGATTAGCACAATCAATCTTGACAACCTATCCAAAAGTGAAGTTGAGGACTTGCTGAATCAGAAGTTCAAAAATAACTTCCCGAATCAATTTGCCGGCTGGCTTTACTTAATTACCAAGGGCAATCCCCTATTTGTTCAGGAAATACTCAGCATCCTTGTCCGTCAAAATATTATCGCCTATGACCAAACCAAAGATGAATGGTCAGTTGAAGACGACTATATAGATTTCCCTCTGTCCGCAACAGTAGAAAGTGTTATCAGTTATCGCTTGGGTCATCTGGCGCCATCTGAGTTAAGAGTATTAGAAAACGCCGCCGTAATGGGTGAGACATTTGACTTAAGAGTATGGCATAAATTGCTTAGGACAATTTCAAAGCAACAATTTCAGAAGTCTTGCAATGTATTGACGGCGGCAAAATTAATTGAGGGCTTGGGTAATACAAAACAATTTTGCCATCCATTGATTCGTAATGTTATTTATCAAAAGATGGACAGAAATAAACGGCGTAATATCCATCGGAAACTCACAGGTATCTTTAAAGAACAGCAGAGAAAGTATGAAAATCTTTCGGGGCAGTATGACGAAGAAATTGCCTATCACATTACCAAAGACCTGGAACCGCAGGAAGAAACTCAAGCACTCGCACGGCTCTTGTTTAATATTTCAAAGAATTTGCTTGATAGATTTAATTATCCTCTTGCCTGGCAATATCTAAAAATAGCACAAAGAATAGCCGCAAAATTTCCCGCTCTTAATATAGAAGGGATGAAAATTAAATCTGAACTCAATTATCTTTCCCGGATACTGGGCAGAGATGTTGTGGCCTTTGAGGAGATGGCCCAATTTGCCAAGGAATTGGAGACTTTTGATTTGAAAAGCGAAGCGGCGAGGCATTATCATATACTTTTTGATCAAGCCCTTATTATCCAAAATTTGCAAACGGCTGAGGACTATCTTGATAAAGCAATATCTCTGGTTGAAAAGAATACGGAATTTTACTGGACACTAATGGTTGAAAGATGTCTTTTGCAAAGAAGGAAGGGATTATTAAAAGAGGCAATTGATGGGGCCAAAAGGTTAATTGCCAAGATGCCTCCACAGAAGAATCCAGTGGCATTCTATAAGGCTCTTAATAGCTTAGGCATGGTTTCGTTCCTCAAAGGCGAACTTGAATCAGCCATGCAGACTATTTCTCGTGCCCAGAAGATAGTTGAAGAATATAGTCTGCTTCCCTATTTTGGTGAGTCTTTGAGAAATTTGGGACTTGTTGAAACGGAGATGGGGCGTCTGGATTCAGCTCTTATAAAACTGAACGATTCATTAAGAGAAGCAGAACTGTTCCAGCGTGATCCTTATGTTGCACTCAGTTTGCTGTATATCGCCCACATATTTTGTCACCAGGGTGAGTTTGAAAAGTCCACAGAATATCTTAACCGGGTAATCCAGAAGGCTGAGACTCTTAATAATCCAAGAATGAAGGTGTCCGCCCAATTTTTGAAAGTGCGAATATTATTTGAGCAAGAGAGGCTCCAAGAGGCTGAAAAATTGATAAGTGAAATTATACCTGAAACAGTAGATATTGGATTCCGGTGTGATTACTGGCGTTTAAAAAGCACACTATGTTCAAAGAAACATGATTTGAATCAGGCTGAAAAATTCGCTGACATGTCATTGAAGATGGCAAAGAATTCTAATCTTGAACTTCGTTTTGCCATAGCCTGGTGTGAAAAGGCCTCCATTTTGTGGCAAAAAGGGCAGAAAATAAAGGCACTAAAGTATTTAGAAAATGCAAAAGCCGAACTTCTGGCAAAAGGGGCCATAGCCCATTTGAGCACTATATTGGTGAATTTCGGAGTAATGATAGGTGGTTTGAAGGGAGAAACAATATTTTTGGAAGGGCTAAAGATGCTCTTTGATATGCGTGCTACTAAGAGAATTGAATCCCTTCATAAAGTTATCAAGAAGAAAAAATTCAATCATGCCTTTGATTTTATCCAGAGAAAAATGCCGCAGGTTGAAATCAATAAGTTAGAAATTTTTACATTTGGTGGTTTGTCAGTCAAAAGGCCCGGCGAATTAGATGTGATTTCTAAGAAGGAATGGCTCTCCCGGAAAGCCCAGGAACTGTTGGGTCTACTCCTCGTGCTCTCTGGTTCTACCGGTGTGACAAGAGAGATATTAGCTGTCTATCTTTGGCCCGAGGCAAACAAGAAAAAGTCTCAGTTAAACTTTCGGGTTGCCCTGACTCATCTGAATAGAATACTGGGCAACGAGATTGTCATCAAGAAAGGTCAATTTCTCATGCTCAACAAGGAAACTGTGCGGGTAGATTGCTGGATATTTGAGGAACTCTTCAAGGAGTGGCAATACCTCAAACAAGATGGTAAATTACATCCAGCCGAAGATAGAGCACGCAAGGCAATTGCATTATATAAAGGCGACCTCATGCCTGAGTTCTATTGCACGCCAATTGTTAATAAGCAGTTAGAGTTAGAGGAGATACTAAGAAACCTCCTACTCTGGTTGGCAAAGAGATGTATTGAGCGCCTTGAATGGCAGGATGCCATCTTCTTCGCCCGAAGAGTTTTAACCCTTGAGGTGAATGACGAGTCCGCGCACCAGATTATTATTGAGGGTTTATATACTCAGGGTGACCGAACAAGTGCAATACGGCAATTTGAGCGTTTGAAGAAAAGCCTTAAAGAAGAACTAAATGCTGAACCAAGCCTTGAGACGATGAGACTATATAGGAAAATCACGACTTCCAATCTCTAATCTCGCCTTTTTCTCCCCTTCCCCTTTCATTCCTAGGTAAACCTCTCCTGTGAACCAATACATTCCTCCTCTTCTTTTATCCGGTAATGTCAAAAATATTTGTCTTGTTTTGTCTCAACCCACTGTATTTCAAATTAATTATCTCATATTGGCTTGCCTCCCCCTACCTCTTTATGGTAGAATATGTAGCATCACAAAAAAGGAGACA
>JBFLXN010000002.1:0-48803 GCA_040755715.1 Candidatus Edwardsiibacteriota bacterium | reverse complement strand
GAACGGAGTGAAGGAAAATCAACACTGACAAGCGTTTAAGCCTTCTGGGCTTGTTCTTCTCTTGCTTGTCCAAGAGAAGAACCAAGAGAAAGACAGCCCAAGCCCCGATAAATCGGGGCTTCAGGGCATCCTCAAAAGCACAAGAAAAGTGCCTCATAGGCTTATATTATTGTGCCAGAAGGCTTACAGGCAGATTTTGAGCCAAAATTTAACAAAGCACTGTATAAGAATTGAGATGAGCGAGGTGTTTAAGTGCGGCTTGAGAAAATTAAAGACATACTGAAACAAAAAAACTCCAATTTATCCCCAGAAAGAATAGAGGATTTTTATAATGAATTGCTTCTTTCCTCACCTTATGCCAGAAAACTGAGTGAAGAGGAGTTTGTCTGCTGTATTGAACTCTTAGAAAGAGAAAGACAAAATCCAAAAAAGGTGCAAGTCTATATTACTCAAACAGAAGAAACCCGTCTCGGCAGACATAAAGGACCTCCGCTTTTGATTTTTTCTGTGCTCGCTCCGGATTGGGCTGGCTTACTTGATAGTTGCCTGGCCATTATCCACGAAGAGGGGTTAAATCTTTCTTACTGTTATTGCTTTCTCATTGAATATAAAGGAGAAGATTGGGGTGTTTTCTTAATGGAACTACCTGTGCCCGGTTTAGAGTTTTTGGAAAAATTTAAGGCACGTAGAAGTATTCTGGAAGAAAAAATAACCCGAGCGGCTACCAAGGATGAAGCCAAAAAAATCTTGCAGAAAGGTGAAGCCAGAAAACTTGATGAGTATTCAAAGGTGGTGGAGCTCTTGCGAAAAAACGCCGAGTCCCCTCAAGAATTAGAAGGACTAATTGGCGAAAAGGGTGAGGCAATAAAGTTTTTTGTAGGCCGCACTGAAGCCTATTTGCAAGAACGCAAACCAGAAGACTTGGCTTTAGAAATTCTCAATAATTATCGTTTTGTCCAGAGAATCCGTCAAAAACAAGGGGACATTGAAGTAGCCGTAAAAAATATCCAGACGACTAAAGGGGAGAACAATACCGGTCTCACCATAGCCGGGCTGGAAAGAGAATTGTCTTTAGGCGATATTTTGTCGGTCATTGAAGAACTGATGCCAGGCTATCTCCGCAAATACGATAAAGGCTTCATTACTACTGACGGCATTAATGTCTTCAGAATAGAAATCGTTAAGAAAGACAATACTCCCCTTAATGAATCTCTTCAGCAAGAATTGGTTGTCCAGATTAAGAGTTTAAAAGAAAAAAGAAAAAAACAAGAAATTCCACCCGGCGTAGAATTAATCTGGCGAAAAATAGTGCCCCTCTTACAGGAAGAAGAAAAGACTCTGCATCTCCCCCAAGTCTATTTTCATCCCCATAGTGCCAACCTTACTAAAATCATTCTGGTAACCTCTGGTGAGGATAGAGGTAAAGGAATCGCTTGTGTTAGAGAAATAAACAAAATTAAGGGATTTATTACCGCCTGTCCAGATTTACCTACCCAGTTGCAAACTGCCGGGCAGGAACAAGAAATTACTATCCTTGACCTCTGGATTGATAAAGAACGCCTGAAACCAACCCTGAGAGTAGATGAGGAATTTTTGCCTAAAATAGAAGAGGCGTTGAGAAAAGTTGAGAAAGTTGGCCCGAGATTCCGCATCTTTGACCGCACTACCAGACTCTTGCGCCAAATGCGCTGGGAGAAAATAATTCCTGCCCTTGAAGGGTTCCCTTCAGATTTAGCCAAGGAGATTTTTTATCACCTCGGAGATAAATTCCTTGTTTCTCCTGAAATCTCGGAGGGGGAAATTATAGAAATAATAAAACAGGCAATCAATGTCTATGAAGAATTTAGGAAAACAAACACAACTCAAGTCTATATTGATAATCTTGAAGAACAAACATTTTCCTTTGTCTTCACGGCTTTGGCGGCAAGTGAGGGTAAGGAAGAATTAGTCTTTGAAGTCCTACAAGACTATCAAGTCAAGACTTTCTGCCAGGTTGATTGGGAAGACGGAATTATCTTTATCTTTCGTTTGAGCCAGAACGACAGAGCCTTGACTGAAACAGAAATCGATTCTCTAAAAATGAAAGCTACCGGATGGGGGCTTAATATCAAAAATTAAAAATCCAATATCAAATACACAAATCCAAAATGTAAAAATTATCCTTTGTCCTTCCGCGTTTGCTAATTCCTTTTTAGTTTTTGTATTTTTGATATGTGTTTTTTATTTTTTATATTTTATTTTTAATTTTATGCTACCGATGCTTTTTAGGAAGAAAAAAAGAGAGATTACTGACTCCGATAAATATCGGAGTCCTGCCACTTCGCTTCGCTCGGACAGGCAGGATGCCTGTCCTACTGACAAAAGAAGTATTACCCTTGAGCAGGGGATAATGGCTAATGCCCTGACCATTCAAGCTATTATTCGTACACTAATAAAGAAAGGAGTTTTGACCCAAGAGGAGGTCTTGGAAGAAATAAAAAAAATCGGAGAAGAAACAAAAAGGCAACAGAAGACGTAGAGACAGGCCATGGCGTGTTTTTACGCGGTGAACATTATCTTAGGAGAAGATATGAGAAAAGGTAAAAAAGAGAGAAGAAAGGTTCGGAGACGAAGACCTTTGAATGAAGAGGAGTTCCGCAGATTAATTGAACACGGAAAAGTAACCGAAGAGGACCGCCGCAAATGGCAAGAGAGACGAAAAACAAAATAATGGGACGCAGATTTTCGCTGATAGAGCTAGATCATTTTTGGAATTCTATCTTACTCCGTCAATTAGATAATGCTTGTATTTTAGGGTTACGGTTAAGGTTGCGGTTAGGTATTGTCAATCGTAAATATAGCGTTTCGTCTTGAAAAGACGACCACAGCGAAGCCGAAGAACGAAACCGATACATTACCGAAACCCAAACCGACAAACGATAAACATAGGATCTTTATTTTGTAGATACGACACTATTTTCAAAATCTGCCTTCCCCAAAAAGGAAATTAATATGCACCAGAAGTTAGGGCTTTATATTCACATCCCCTTCTGCCTACGCAAATGTCCCTATTGTGCTTTCTCTTCAGTGCAGATCTCCTCGGGCAATCTGGATTTATTAGGACGATATGTTTCTGTACTGAAGAAAGAAATGGCTAACTACTCTCCGGAGTTTCAAAATAAAACTTTTGTTACTATCTATTTTGGTGGCGGCACCCCCAGTCTTCTTTCAGGAGAAATGCTGGCAGATATTCTCAAGGCCTTAAAGAATTCTTTCGTCTTTGGTGACAATCCTGAAATCTCCCTGGAAGCAAATCCCGGCACAGTAGATTTTCAAAAACTGTTTGCTTTAAGGAAAGCTGGTTTCAATCGCTTAAGCCTCGGAGTCCAGAGTTTCTCTAACAGAACGTTAAGAATTCTCAACCGAGTTCACTCAGCAGAAGAAGCTAAAGAATCTTATTTTCTAGCCCGAAAGGCTGGTTTTAAAAATATCAACTTAGATTTAATTTATGCTCTGCCTGAACAGACTGTTGATGATTGGCGCAAGGATTTGAGAAAAGCCATCACCCTTTCTCCAGAACATATTTCTACTTATTCTCTCACCCTTGAAGAAGAGACCCCTTTTGTCCGTTTTAAAGACTCTCTGCCTTCAAAGGAAGAGGAGGTGGAGAT
The DNA here is from genome assembly GCA_040755715.1 of Candidatus Edwardsiibacteriota bacterium. Lineage (GTDB taxonomy): Bacteria > Edwardsbacteria > AC1 > JBFLXN01 > JBFLXN01 > JBFLXN01. The sequence goes on along the minus strand of JBFLXN010000002.1, from coordinate 45,153 downwards.
GTACGAATTCACCTGCGCCACCCTTTTAGAAGCTGGCTACGAACATTATGAAATTTCAAATTTTGCCAAACCAGGTTTTTGCTGTAGACACAATGAAAATTATTGGGGGCGGGGTGAATATTTGGGCTTGGGTGCAGGAGCCCATTCTCATGATCAAGGAAGACGCTGGGCTAACAAATCTCAACCAGAGGAGTACATAAGAGATATAGAAAAGAAATCTTCTGCCAGAGATTGGGAAGAAGTCTTAACTGAAAGAGAGCAAAAGTTTGAAGAAATTTTCCTCTCTTTGCGTCAATCAGATGGAATAGATTTAAGAAAACTACGGGAGAGATTTGGCCTTACCTGGGAATCACAAAATCGGCAAACACTTGCTGAACTGGTAGAAGCAGAGATGTTATGTCTAAGTGAAGGTAAGCTCAAACCCACCGAAAGAGGGTTTCTTTTGTCAGAAGAGATTGCCGGGAGATTAGTCTAAGATTGAAGAATTGTTAAAAATCTTTCTCTACCCCTTGACAAAAAAGCATTTTATAGTTATAATTATATATATCCTTAATTTTGCGTTTTGATATTTGAGTTTTGAATTTTTTCCTAAGGAGGCTTATGCAAAAGAAAAACCTTTATAGCAGACTTAAACAAAGACTCAAAAGACTGAAAAGTGAAACTAACACTAATTATGACAAATACTTACGAGCAGTAGCCGAACTTGACAATTTTAGAAAACGTGCCGCCAAAGAATGGCTGGAAAGAGAAAATGAGGCAAAAAGAAATTTAGCACTAAAAATCCTTCCAATCTTGGACAATTTTAGGCGGGCATTGGATTCTGCCAAAACCTCTAAAGACTTTGACCCATTTCATGAGGGAGTAGAAATGATTTGTCATCAGTTGAAATCTTTACTTGAGACAGAAGGGGTGAAGGAATTTTCCTCTGTGGGTGAGGAGTTTGACCCTGCTAAACATGAAGCCGTACTTTTACTTGAACATGACGAGGTCCCAAGCAATATCGTCATTCACGAAATTGAAAAGGGATATACCTTTAATAATAGACTTCTGCGACCCGCCAAAGTGGCGGTAAGTAAAGGCGTGTCAGAAGTAAAAGGCGCCGAGGAACCCTCCGCTACAGAGGGAAGATTAGGCGAAGAAGAACAAGAAGAAGTAGAATAAAAACGCCAGACGCTAAACGCCAGAGACAAAAAGACTAGTGGTCTGTAACATAAATTAACGCTATTAAGTTGGCCCGAAGATACAGACCACTGCGGGGGGTCTTAGTCCCGATTCAATCGGGACTAAGGGGTTACAATTCCGAAAGTTGCCAGTGGCAAGTTTCGGAATGTCATATCCCGATAGAATCGGGATGTGAAAGTGCTGTGTGACTCCCGAAAAAAGTTACGGAATTTATGTCACACAGCACTAGAAGCGTAGAGCGTCAAGCGTGAAGCGTAAAAGGGAGGTTTAAACTATATGGCTAAAGTTATCGGCATTGATTTGGGCACGACTAATTCCTGTGTCGCCGTGATGGAAGGAGGTAATCCGGTGGTTATCCCCAATCCTGATGGGATGAGAACTACTCCTTCAGTGGTTGCTTTTTTGAAATCAGGTGAGGAAGTTGTCGGTCAAGCCGGCAAACGCCAGGCAATTACTAACCCGGAAAATACTGTCTATTCTATCAAACGCTTTATGGGACGCCGTCACAGCGAAGTAGAGCAAGAAATGAAACTTGTCCCTTACAAAGTTATTGAAGGTCCACACGGTGATGCCAGAGTTAAAGCCGGAGATAAGACTTATTCACCACCAGAAATTTCCGCCAAGATTCTGCAATATATGAAAAGGGCGGCTGAAAGTTATTTGGGCGAACCAATTAACCAAGCAGTTATCACTACGCCAGCCTACTTTAATGATTCGCAAAGACAGGCGACTAAAGATGCCGGGACAATTGCTGGTTTAGAAGTGCTGCGCATTATCAATGAACCGACTGCCGCTTCACTAGCCTACGGACTTGACAAAGGACATCCGCACAAGATTGCCGTCTATGACCTTGGGGGGGGAACTTTTGATATCTCCATCTTAGAATTAGGCGAGGGTGTCTATGAAGTTAAATCAACCAATGGTGATACTCACTTAGGTGGCGATGACTTTGACCAGCGAGTGATTGACTGGATGGCTGAGGAATTCAAAAAGCAATACGGCATTGACTTGCGTCAGGATAAAATGGCGTTACAGCGAATGAAAGAAGCGGCAGAAAAAGCCAAGTGTGAACTTTCCACCACTCTTCAGACTACCATTAGCCTGCCATTTATCACAGCTGACGCCTCAGGCCCCAAGCACCTTGAACTAACTTTGACTAGGGCTAAACTGGAACAGTTAGTGGATGACTTGGTCCAGCGTAGTGTCGGGCCCTGTCGCCGCGCTCTGGAAGATGCCGGATTGAAACCAGACGATATTGATGAAGTCGTTTTAGTCGGTGGGCAGACAAGAATGCCTAAGGTTCAAGAATTGGTGAGGGAACTCTTCCGCAAAGAGGCACACAAAGGAGTGAATCCTGATGAAGTAGTGGCCGTTGGTGCCGCCATTCAGGCCGGAGTTTTGAAAGGTGAAGTAAAAGATGTGTTATTGTTAGATGTCACTCCACTCTCATTGGGCATTGAAACCCTCGGTGGAGTGATGACCCGGATTATTGAAAGAAATACGACCATTCCCACCAGAAAGAGTCAAATCTTCTCCACCGCCAGCGACAATCAGCCGGCTGTTTCCATACATGTCCTGCAGGGCGAAAGAGAAATAGCCGTAGATAACCGAACACTAGGACGTTTTGATTTGATTGGTATTCCACCAGCACCGAGAGGTGTTCCACAAATTGAAGTAGGCTTTGATATTGATGCCAATGGAATTGTTCATGTCTCGGCCAAAGATTTGGGAACTAGTAAGGAACAATCAATCCGCATCACCGCCTCTTCAGGATTGACCAAGGAAGAAGTGGAAAAGATGAAGAAAGATGCGGAAGCCCATGCCGAAGAAGACCGAAAGAAGCGAGAAGTAATTGAAGCCAGAAATCAAGCCGATGCGTTGGTCTATTCCACTCAGAAGACTTTGAGAGAATATGGAGACAAGATTTCTTCTGAGGACCGACGAAAGATTGAAGAAGCAATAGAGAAGGTAAAGAATGTGATGAAGGGTGAAAATGCGGCTGAGATTCGCCGAGCAATTGAAGACTTGAACACCGCTGCTTATAAAATTGGTGAAGCCATCTACGCCAAGACTAAGGGTGCGCCGGAGGCTGGTCCGGAGCCACCACCTGAGTTCGAAAGAAAAGAGGAAAAACCTAAGGAAGAGAAACCAAAAGGTGAAGGTGCCGTAGAAGCTGAATATCGGGTAGAAGATGATGAGGAGAAGAAATAAAAACGCTAAACGCTAAACGCTTAAAGCCTAATGCGTATGGCCTGAAGCGTCCAGCGTCTATTATGTCCAATAACAAACGAGACTACTACGAAGTCTTGGGTGTACCCCAAAATGCCTCTGAAGAGGAGATAAAGAGAAACTATCGCACCCTGGCTAAGAAATATCATCCTGATATGAATCGGGATAGCCCAAAAGAGGCAGAAGAAAAATTTAAAGAACTCTCTGAAGCCTATGAAGTCTTGATGGATAGAAACAAGCGGGCGGCTTACGACCGCTTTGGGCATGAGGGTGTTTCCCAGACCTTTAGACCCGGAGGCTTCACCTGGCAGGACTTCCATCACTTTGAAGACATTCAGGACATTTTCGGTGATATATTTGAAGGTTTTGGAGGCGGTAGCCTCTTTAACATCTTCTTTGGCCCTGGCAGAAGAACCACTACCAGACGCACCGCCAGAGAAATGCGTCAGCAAGGCGGCGACCTCAGAGTTCATCTCAAACTTTCCTTGGAAGAAATTGCCACCGGCGCAGAAAAGAAAATCAAACTGAAACGACTGGAAACTTGTGAAGTCTGTGGCGGAAGCGGCAGTAAAAGCAAAGGAGGAGAAAAAACTTGCCCTACCTGTCAGGGAAGTGGTGAATTGCGTCAAGTCTCCCGTTCAGTCTTCGGACAATTTGTCAATATTACCACCTGCCCTCATTGCCAAGGTGAAGGAAGGGTAATTTCAGACCCCTGCAGTGATTGTAATGGTGAAGGAAGAGTAAAAAAAGAGGCAACCATTTTGGTGAAAGTTCCAGCAGGGGTTTCCGATGGTAATTATATTCCACTCCGAGGGGAAGGAAATATCGGCCCTCGGGGAGGACCGCCGGGCAATGTAATTGTCTATATTGAAGAAAAAGAGCATGAGATTTTTGTCCGTCAAGGAGATGATGTTGTCTGTCAGGTTCCCCTCAGTTTTTCGCAGGCTGCACTGGGGGCAGAAATAGAAGTTCCTTTGTTAAATGGCAAGGCAAAAATGAGTATCCCTGCCGGGACTCAAGCCGGCAAAGTCTTTCGGATGAAAGGGCGTGGTATTCCCCATCTCAACGGATACGGTAGTGGGGATGAACTGATTCAAGTCATCGTCTGGATACCGACCAAACTCTCTACCGAAGAAAAGAAACTCCTTCAAGAACTATCCAAATTTGAAGCTAGCAAAGCCCCCAAACCATCTAGGGGATTATTTGAAAAAATGAAAGACATATTTGGAAGATAAAAAGAAGAGGAGACAGACTACAAAACCCTAATGGAATTTGAATGGGATCCAGATAAATCCGAAGCTAATCTCAAGAAAGATGGTATCTCTTTCCGTGAAGCATCGACTGTATTTGGTGACCCACTTGCATTAACTTTCAATGATCCCGACCATTCTATTGGTGAGCATAGATTCCTGACTTTTGGTCATTCGGGTATGAATCAGTTGCGGGCTGTCGTTCATACAGAACGGCATAGAAAAACAAGAATAATAAGCGCAAGGCGCGCAACAAAACAAGAGAGGAAAATATATGAAGACGGCTAAAAAAGAAGAAATGCGTAAAGAGTACAAACGAGAAGATTTGGGCAAAGGAGTAAGAGGTAAATATTACGAGAAATATAAAAAGGGAACGAATCTTGTTCTTCTTAGCCCTGATGTAGCAGCGGCGTTTCCCGATGACGCCTCGGTTAATGAGGCTCTGCGCAGTTTGATGAAGATAGCACGGCAATCAACAGGTTTAACGAGGCACTCCAGCGGACGGGCAATAGCTCGCCGCTGAGTTCAGTCGTTATGGGAAAAATGAAAGGAATGAAGAGATATGGATACTGAAATACCTTGTCTGGATAAAACGCGACTTACTGTCTCTTCCCTTGATGAATTTTCGGAAGAGAAACAATATTGGCTGTCCCGTGGAAAGGCTGACCGCTTAAATGCAATCGAAATTAACCGAAGGATGGTTTATGGCAGAGATAGAACTACATCCAGACTTCAAAGATTTCTTGAGACTGCTGAACTCACACGGTGTTAAGTACCTTGTGGTTGGCGGATATATGGAGGATCTGAAACATCTCCCCTAACTATTACCTCAACTCGGACTGGCAATTCCGGTGTGCTTCATTGCCAGCCGGTTATGCGAATTGCTAGACGAGAATTGCTGTTGGGATGCAGGCAGATACGCGGAAGGATGATAATCCCGACTTCGTCGGGACAAAAGAGGAGGTGAGAAAAAATAATGAAACTAAATTCATCCGTGGTAAGAACAATAATTTTTTGCTCAGGGCTTATTTTCTTCTTCACCCTCAGCTGTCAGCGCGGTTCAGACATAAAACGAAATAAGGCTCTACAGTTCTTGAAGAGTCCAGATATTATTCAAGTGAAAGAGGGATTAGCTAAATTAGCGACACTAAAAGATACGACTCAGACAACAGTGAAAGCCTTAACCGATTTTATCTTCAAGAGCAATCCACCCGAAGTCCAAGAACAGGCTTTACAGCTTCTGGCGAATTTCCCTCAGAAGAAGGCTTTTTACACCCTGCGTGACTATGTTAGAATGGAGAATAATGACCCTAAGACAAGGATTTGTGCGGTGAATCTTCTTTTAGACCATTTTAACGACCAGGAAGTTGCCTCTCTTATTCCAACACTCTTGCAAAAAAGTGGTGAGAGCTCTGAAGCCGAGGAGCTTATTCTCTTGATTAGAACTTCCCCCACCTTCAACGACCTCTTGGAAAAAGACCTTTTACTCTCCATCATAAAGTCTGAAGAAATTGTGTCTACTCTACGACACCGGGCCTTGGAAGAACTGGAAAAGGGATGGAGTGATTTGGAGACAGGCTATGATTGGAAGGATGTTAGAACAGAGTTAAAGAAAATCTGGCAAACCACCAAAGAACAAGAATTAAAAAAGAAAATCAGCGAGTTAATAAAAAGTTTGGGTTAGTTAAAAAAGACTAAATGACCTCTCATCTCAAAGAAACACTTGTCTTTGCTGTGAAGGAAGGAGGAAAATTTCTTCTTGAAAACTTTGGTCGCCGAAGTAGAATTGATTACAAAGGCGAAATAAATTTAGTCACTACAGTTGACCGAGAGAGTGAAAAGAAAATTATCAAGATTATTCAAAAAGAGTTTCCTGACCATCAGATTCTTACTGAAGAAAGCTCGCCCTGTCCCGACTTATCGGGACGGGCGAGGCCTTATTGTTGGTTGATTGACCCACTTGATGGGACAACTAATTACGCGCACGGTTTCCTGGTCTTTTGTGTTTCTATTGCAGTTGAATATGAGAGGGAAATAATCTTAGGCGCCATCTATAATCCGGTATTAGATGAACTCTTCTTTGCGGAAAAGGGGAAAGGCGCCTTTTTAAATGGCAAAAAAATCAAAGTCTCTTCAACGAAAAAATTGACCAAGAGTCTTTTAGCCACTGGTTTTCCCTATGACATCAGAGAGAGCAGGATAAACAATTTAGACCACTTTGCCAATTTTGCTTTAAAAGCCCAGGCAATCAGAAGGGCTGGTTCAGCCGCTTTAGACCTCGCTTATGTGGCCTGTGGTAGATTTGATGGCTTCTGGGAATTAAAACTCTTTCCCTGGGATATGGCGGCTGGAAGTTTGTTGGTAAGTGAATCTGGTGGAAGAGTAACAAATTTTAGAGGTGAAAAATTCAGTGTCTATGTGCCGGAATGCCTGGCGACTAACGGGAAAATACATCAGGAGATGATTAAAATCCTAAAGAAAGGGGAAAGAAAGTAATAGGTGACGAAATTTGTCATTAGGAAGGCTGATTTCTGGATTTTCAACCAGAGTGGGAATATCCGAAGTACTTCACTTATGCACGTTGTGCGACATAAAATATCTATCGGCTTAATATTTAAAAAGGAATAAAGTATGCAAAGAAAAAATTATGATTACAAAAAAGATACAGTTCTTTTTTCCTCCCCTCGAACTAACATTATTGAATTAATTTTTCAATTAAATGGGATGACTTCTGTTCTTGATTTAGGTTGTGGAAAGATTTCAAATTTACGATTTTTAAATAAAAACATATATTTATACGGAATTGATGCATACGAAAAAGATATTAATAATTCAAAATCTTTAAAAATTCATAATGAATATATAATTGATAATATTTTAAATGTAGATAGATATTTTCAGAATAATTCAGTAGATGCTTGTGTAGCATTAGATGTAATCGAGCATCTTACAAAAGATAATGGTCTTTTATTAATAAAAAAAATTGAACAAATTGCAAAAAAAAAGATAATTATTTTTACACCAAATGGTTTTTTACCTCAAAAATCCAATGAAGAAGGTGATTATCAAGAACATTTATCAGGTTGGGAAGTTGATGAAATGAAAAATCTAGGATTTAAAGTTTATGGATCGGATGGTTTAAAAGTATTAAGAGGAGAATATCACAGATTAAAATATCAGCCGTATTTTATTTGGGCTATATTATCATGGTTAACTCAACAGTTTTGGTGTAAAAAAAATCCTAAATCAGCAGCTGCTCTTTTATGTGTAAAAGAATTAGTAAAAAAATAGAAAATAAGCCGATAGATATTTTACGATCGCACAACACCGAATATGAGGAAAAAATGAAATTCTCTTTTATATGTACTGGACATGAATTTCATTTTTTACCCAAATTTTTGCCCTTTTCTTCTTTTGAAATATAATAAGGAAGCGGGCAAAAACTTCTCATATTCGGATACGTTATCTGCCATTGCGACTTGAAGAAGGAGTAACGATAATGAAAGAGGAGATAAAAACTGAAGAAAAAAGAAGAGATAAAGAAAGTCATAAGGTGAAATTGGTTGTAGAGATTATCCTTATATGAAAAGAGAAAAAGAGCAAATTATTGAGCGCCTCTCCTTAGCCGGGATTGAGGCGGTAAATTTATTAGGACCAAACGACACTAACCTTAAAACCATTCAACGACTCTATTCCGCCAAAATCTTCGCCAGGGGAGATGAAGTGGTCATCAAGGGCGAGCCGGCTGAAGTTGAAACAGTGGTGAAACTCTTTCTCTTCCTCCGGGGGGAAGTAGAACGAGGAAACATCATTGATGAAGAGACAATCGGACTTGTCTTCCGTCAGATGAAAGAGAGAGAGTCTGAAGAGAAAATTGAAAAGTCAAGACAAGAAAGTTTAGTTCTGTCTTCTTTGCGTCGTTTAGTAAAACCAAAGTCCATTGGGCAACAGCATTACTTAGAAGCAATTAGAGATTATGATATTGTCGTTTCCATCGGACCGGCTGGAACAGGAAAGACCTATTTAGCAGTAGCCTGTGCAGTAGCTTCTCTTAATGAGCGCCGAGTGGAACGAATTATCCTGGCCAGACCAGCAGTGGAAGCCGGCGAATCCCTCGGATTCCTGCCGGGCGACTTCAAGGAAAAAATAGATCCTTATATGCGTCCCCTCTATGATGCCCTCTATGATATGATTTCCCCGGAAAAAGCCCACCGACTGATGGCTAATGAGGTCATTGAAATTGTGCCCTTAGCCTATATGCGCGGCAGAACTCTAAATGACTCTTTTATTATCCTGGATGAAGCCCAGAATGCTACCGCCATGCAGATGAAGATGTTTCTCACCCGTATGGGTTTCAATTCCAAGGCAGTGATTACTGGTGATATTACCCAGATTGATTTAGCTAAGAGTAATCCCTCAGGACTTGTGCAAATCCAGGATATCCTTTTAGGGATTGGAGGGATTAAATTTGTATATCTCACCGAGAAAGATGTAGTCAGACACAAATTAGTCCATGAAATTATCAAGGCTTATGAGAAATATGAAGGCAGTTAAAATGTTCTTTGGTTTTTTTGTTCTGAGGAATAAATAATGAGACAAAGCTTAAGAGCTAAGTATAGAAAGTTAAAAGTTGGTGGTGGTTTCCTGGTGTTGGTAATAGTTTTGAGTTTCCTTTTTTCCCCTTCAGAAAGAGAAGAATATGAAATTCTCAGAGAAGGAGATATTGCCCCCAAGGACATTATTTCCCCTTTCACCTTTGAGATTCTAAAAACTCCGGAGCAATTAAGTCACGAGCAGGAAGAGGCCGCCCAAAAGATTGCGGTAGTGCTTCATTATGATATTGAACGAACCAAAACTCAAGAAGCCGAGGTAGATAAATTCTTTGATAAGGCGGAATATTGGCGAGAAATGGACCGTTTCTATCAAGAAAAAGAAAAAGGTATTGAGAAGTGGGGAATGCCTCTGTCTAAATCTACCATTTCAGTTCTCTTGGGTTATGAGAACCTGAAGGGATTAAAAAGAGAAGTTAGAGCAACTATTACCGAAATACTGAATAAAGGGCTTTTACCTATTTTGCCCTCTGAAGTTCAAACTTTGGGAATTAAAGGATTATTAAAAAGACCTGCGGGAAATATAGAAATTAAACTGGAAGAACTCTTCAATTTGGAGAGTGTAAGATTTAAGATTAGAACTAAATCCGCTGAAATCTTCCCAGCAAGCCTACAGTTACAGAAAGCCTTTGAAGAACTTACGGTGTCTCTTTTAAGTCCAAATGTTTTAGTAGAGCAAAAGGAAACAGAAAGACTCAGGCAAGTCGCCAAAGAATCGGTGCCAGTTTCAAGTGGAACGGTAAAAAAGGGCGAAAAGATTATTGGAGCTCATGAGCAAGTTGGCCTTGAGGAAATCCAAAAATTGCGTTCCTTGCGATTTCAATTAGAAAAACTTTCTTTGGAGGAAAGAGGCTGGGGACCCTCATTGCCGTTCTTCAGTCGCTTTCTTTTTCTGGCGATTGTTGTCTTTGTGCTTCTTTTCTGGCTCTATCACTTTCGCCCCCAAATTTTTGCAGAAGATAGGTTCTTGGTGCTAATCAGTGTCATTATTTTGCTCACACTCTTAATGACCAAAGTTATCGTTTGGCAGGAAATTTCACCCTATTTGATTCCTCTAGCTTATGCTTCAATTCTAATTACACTTCTTTTGGAATTATCCACTGCCCTATTTCTCACGGTGCTTCTTTCCCTTCTGGCAGGATTTTTGGCTAATTTCAATTTTTCTCTAACCGTACTCGGACTGGTGGGAGGAATGGTGGTGGCTTACAGTGTCCGCCATTTGAGGCACCGCTATGAGTTCTTTTTGAGCATTGGTTTGCTCTGTCTGGTTAATCTGGTAGTCATTGTCATCTTAGAAATCATCCGCTATAGTTCATTTTCTAAGATTTTTGAATTCTGTAAGTCTGGAGTAGGCAACGGTCTTCTCACTGGATTTTTAGTGATGGGCACGCTTCCAATCTTAGAAATAGTGTTCAGAACAACTACTGCTTGGGGACTTTTGGAATTGGCTGATTTGAATCATCCCCTTTTGAGGCGGCTTTCCGTAGAAGCCCCGGGCACCTATCAACATAGCCTCTTAATTGGTAGTTTAGCAGAGGCGGCCGCTGAATCCATTGGCGTGGATTCACTCTTGGCCAGAGTTTCCGCCTACTATCACGACATCGGAAAACTCCGCAAGCCGGAATATTTCATTGAGAATCAAGTGGGTATAAAAAATAGACACGACCATCTTTCACCAAAGATGTCAAGTTTAGTGGTCATTTCCCATGTAAAGGAAGGTCTGGACTTCGGCAAAAAAGCCCGCCTCCCCCAACCTCTCTTGAATTGCATTGCCCAGCACCACGGCACTACTCTTTTAAAATTTTTCTATCACAAGGCTTTGAGAATGAATCCTTCGGAGACAAAAATTTTGGCTAGTGATTATCGCTATCCCGGACCAAAGCCCCAGACCAAGGAGATTGGGATTGTGATGTTAGCTGATTCAGTAGAGGCGGCCTCCAGAGCTCTGCGTCAGCCAACGCCTGACAGATTGCAGAAACTAATCAAAATGATTATTACGGAAAAATTTAACGAATTTGAATTGGATGATTGTGCCTTGAGTTTGCAAGACTTGCATAAGATTGGGGAAACTTTCTTGCCTATTCTGGCAGCAACTTTTCATCCCCGGGTTGAATATGAGAGTGAGGAGACTAAAAAAGATGCCAGTGCTAAACTTGCCGTCTAGGAATTTGAATAATGTCTTGATTAGGCAGATAAACTTCCCGTGGCTAATCTGTGTAATCTTGCCGTATCGGAATTTCAATCCGACCTGTCCGTGGTGCAAAGAAGCGGAGCAGACGGTCAGGATACTGATTTCAGCGATTCACCCCGTTAGAAAACTAAAATAATGGCACAAACTTCGCTCAGTTTATTGACGAACTTTTGGGATAAACTCGTCTAAAAACTCTAAAAAGGTATCTTTCTCACGGGGTAAAAAGAACGATGACAGCGATACAAAAACATCGCTTTTCGCTATCCGCTTTCCGCTATGCGCATATTGTTTAGCGGTAAGCGGTTGACGGATAGCGGTTAGTGATTTTATCGCCGTAATCAAACCCGACCTGTCCGTTGCTCCGAGATGCAAAGCCCTTGGTCGTAACCCTTTGGGCATAGCCTCTCAGCCGTCCCGATTTATCGGGACGAGCGAGGCCACACGGGCGAGCCTACGGGCGAGACCGACGGTCAGGAACGAAGTGAGGAATATCTTGCATAATCTTTTAGGCGGAAATCACCGTAACCGTGTAAGAGTTCTGCAAAATGCCCGTTAAGTGTCATTGCGAGGAGCAAAGCGACGAAGCAATCTCCTTATTTACAATGAGTGAGGATTGCTTCGTCCCGATAAATCGGGACTCGCAATGACAAATTATCCCATTTTGCAGAACTCTTTAACCGTGTCTAAAAGGAGGGAAAAGAGCCGTTATGAAGATTTATCTGGAGAAGACCATTGCCGTAAAAATCCCTGAAGGAAAGATAAAAAAGACCATTCAGCAAATTCTAACTTGTGAAGACGAAAAGGATTGTAATCTTACTGTTGTCTTTAGCGATGACAAATATTTACGTTCTCTTAATCGTCGTTTCCGGAATGTAGACAAACCAACTGATGTCATTGCTTTCAGTATGCTTGAGGGTGAAGAAGTAGGGACAGGTTCCAAACCTGCCCCTACACACCAGATTTTAGGTGATATCTATATTTCAGTGCAAAGAGCTAAAAAGCAATCTAAGGAATATCAAGTGAGTTTTGAAGAAGAACTCCTTCGATTGGCAGTGCATGGAGTTTTGCATCTTTTAGGCTACGACCATCAAACTCCAGAGCAAGCAAAGAAAATGCGAAGGAAAGAGGGAAAATTCTTAATTTCTTGACATTATAGTCTTTTTGTGGTATTCTATAACATAAGAATTCGGGTCATCTATGGCCACTTAACCCTTTAAATCATAACCTATGAATGAATTTCTTTCTTATTTACTTCTGGCCCCACCTATTTTATTTGCCGTCACTATTCACGAGTATGCCCACGGCTGGATGGCAGAAAAATTTGGTGACCTCACTGCCAAACTGGCCGGTAGATTGACACTAAATCCTCTGGCGCACCTTGACCTTCTGGGTACCTTGATGCTTTTCTTGGTGAAGATTGGTTGGGCAAAACCAGTGCCAGTCAATCCTTACAATTTGCGTCATCCCAGAAGAGATATGGTCTGGATTTCTTTAGCTGGGCCCCTTGCTAATCTTTCTTTTGCCATCCTCTGCGGATTATTGTTGCGCCTTTTTCTAATCTTGGACATTACTCCTGAGGGATGGTTAAAACCAATCTTCATCATAATTTTATACGCTTTTTTCATAAATGTCGCTTTAGCCGCTTTCAATATTATCCCTATTCCTCCTCTGGATGGTTCAAAAATTCTCACCGGACTTATTCCTCATCAATGGGCACTAAAATATCGCCAATTGGAACGTTACGGGCCTCTTTTGTTAATCGCTATTATCTTCTTAGGCAGAATGATTGGTTTTGACCCGCTGGGCGGACTAATCTTTTATTTAGTAGATTTAGTGAGTTTCTTAGTCATCGGGAAAAAGATTTCCTCAATCTAATGATTGCCACGAAGTTGCTTATCTTGCCGTATCGGAATTTCAATCCGACCAAGGCGGACCACGGAAACACGGAATTCAAGAAACACAGAATAAAATCTAGTTTTTCATTGCCTTTCCGTGCTTCCGTGGTTAAATATCTTGCCGTATCGGAATTTCAATCCGACCTGTCCGTTGTGCTAGGATGCAGAGCCAACGGTCAGGAACGGAGTGAGGAATATCTAGGAGAAAAAGAAAATGTTCAGAAGAAAAGAAGAAAAAGAACCGCCAGACCCGCTGGAGAAAATAAAGAAAGAGGAAGCAGAAACAATTTCCAGAGTCAAAGCTGGAAGGGGAAGCTTAGCTTCCGTGGACCAATTGATTGCCCAGCGTCAAAAAGTGCTTGATGAACTTCACCAAAAATTAGCCGAAGGATGGAGCGAAGAACTACACTATTCCCAGCGCCTGGAAGAGAGAAAGAAACAAGAAGAAGAATTGACCAAACGCCTTGAAGAAAAAACAAAGGAAGACTCTTCTCTAGCTACAAAAATCTGGGAGAAAAGAGGGGAACTGCTGAAGATTAACCAAGAATTAGAAGAGGCCAAAAATATTACTGCAGAAACAGAGAAAAAGAAAGACGAAGTGAAAGAAAAGTTGACTGAACTGGGAGACAAGCTAAAAAATACCGAGAGAAAACTACAGGAAGATGAAGAAAAACTAAAAGAAGTCAAATCAGAAATGGCTAAATGGGGGGAGCAACAAAAAGAAGTTGAGGAAAAGGCAAAGGAAAGAGAACAACTCTTAAATGAATTTCAAACTCTATTAGAGTCACTTAAAAATGAAGAAAAAAATCTCCATTCAAGAATAGCCAAAATAAAGGAAGACGAGTCTACCCTGAATCTTTCAGTAGATTCCAAGAAACAAGAAGAAAGAATGCTTCAGGAAGAATTGGAAACCAGAACCAAAGAGTGGGAAGAATTGCGTAGACAAATTGAAGAAGCAAAGGGAGAGTCCATTAGAATCCAAAGTGAAATCAAAGAGACAGAGAAGGAAAAGGAACAATTAATTAGAGATATTGAAGAAATAAAGAGTGGCGAGAAGGAAATTGTTGAAAGAAGAGAAGCACTAAAGCAGGAAGAAGAGACAATTCGTCAGAAAATTCAAACAACCAAAACGGAAGAAGAGCAATTAAACAAAACCATTGCCGAAGACAAAGGTAAATTAGAAGAAATTAAAAGAAAGATAAACGAGAAAAAGGAAGAAGAAACAATTCTCTCAAACAGAAATGAAGAACTGAAGAGAGAAAATAGTCATTGGTTAGAAGAAATTCAAAAGCAAAAGGAAGAAAGTAGAAGACAAAATGAGACTTTAAAACAGAACCAAAGCCAGATTGAACGACTTGATAAAAGACGACAAGAACTGGAAACTCTTGTGGGAGAAAATGAACAACGACTGAAAGTATTAAGCGAAGAGATCAGGAATAAAGAAAACGAATCATCAGCCCTTTCCCAGAAAATTGAAGGAATGAAAGAGAACCTCCAATCTGCACGCAATGTGGAGGCAAGACTGAATGACCTAAAGAGAACCGAAAATGAAATAAAAGAGAAAATAGAAAATACGCAAAGGGAAGAAAAACAAACAGAAGAAAAAATTCAAGCGCTGAAGCAAAAGGAAACAGAGCTGGCCGGGAAGGTTCAAGCTGGCAGAGTGAGAGAAGAACAGATTGCTAAAAGAGTAGAAGGATTGAAGAAAGAAGAAGCCGAAATTATAGAGAGGATGGAAAAGACAAAGGCAGATTACCAAGAAACCCAAAAGAAACTTGAAGAAATGAAACAATCAGCAAAGGAACTTGAGGAGTTGACCAGAACCGTCGGTAGTTTGCGAAAAGAAGAAAAAGAACTAAAAATAAGTGTGGAAGCGAAAAAGAAAGAAGAAAGTGAAATTACCCCCAGACTTGAGCAGATTAAGAAAGATTTACAAAAAAGCGAACAAACCCTTAAAAGAAACAGAGAAGAAATGGACAATATTTCTCGCAAAATTGAGGAAGGGAGAGCAGAACTCTTAGAAATTGTTAAGAAAAAAGAAGAGTTGGGAAAGCTCTCTGAAGAACGAGCCGCCATGGAAAGAGAAGAAATCACCCTCAAGGAAACTATCAGTGCTTTAAAAGCCCAAATAGCCCACGAGGAATCGGAGGAAAAAAGTTTATCCCAGAGAATTGAAGAAATGAAAGGCGTTATCCGAGGTCTGGAAAAAATCTTAGAAAAGAAGAGAGAAGAGGAAAAAGAAATAACTACTAAATTAGCTAAAATTGAAGAGGATAAGAAGGAAGAATTAGAGATAACAAAGAGAATTGAAGAGAAAAAGAAGGAAGAAAAAGAACTAACTGCTAAAATTGAAGAATTGAAAAAGGAAGAGTCAAAAGTTCGAGAGAAAATAAAGGCGGCTGAAATAAAACCTCTGATACCGCCCAAACCACTTGGGCCGCCGCCGATTATTCCCAAGAAAGAAATCCCAAAGCCTGTGGTCGTGAAACCAATGGTTAAAGTAGAAACCCCTGCCGAAGTGAAACCGCCACCCAAAGTAATAGAAAAGAAACCAGAGATTAGACCTCCTGAGAAACCAAAGGAAGAAAGACCAAAAATAGATTTGAGTTCATTTGGATAATGGGACCGTTGAAAAAGTCATCAACGGTCTTGATTATGAATAATTTGTTGACTACTTTCCTTAATTACTTGGCGGTTGAGCGTGGTCTGGCTCAAAATAGCCTTTCTGCCTATAGCCAAGATTTGAAACGTTACCTCACCTTTTTGACCGCTTGCTTTATCCCTCTCCCGCAGGGATGGGATAAGGAAAAAGTAGTTGAAGAAAAATTAAAACACATTCAGATTCACCAGATTAGAGATTTTCTCTATCGGTTACAATCTGTAGGATTATCTCCCAATACCCTCTCTCGTCAAATTACCTCTATCAAACTATTTCATCGGTTTTTAGTAGCGGAAGGTTTTACTACACAAGACCCTACCGTCAATTTAAATTCACCCAAACTTTCAAAAAGACTTCCTGAAGTATTAGACTATTTTGAAATTCAACAATTGCTGGCACAACCTGAAACTGAGAAAGTTCTGGGACTGCGGGATGAGGCAATGCTAGAACTCCTCTATGCCACGGGTCTGCGGGTTTCAGAACTCTTGAGCTTAAGAGTGAGCGACCTTGATTTGAAAGAGGGTTTTTTGCGATGTTTTGGTAAAGGAGCAAAGGAAAGACTTGTGCCCATTGGCTCACAGGCTATAGAGGTAGTGAAAAAGTATTTGTCATCTTCAAGGCCAATTTTGACCAAAGGACAACCTACGGAATTTCTCTTTCTCAATGCCCGGGGGAAAAAGATGAGCCGGATGGGTTTCTGGAAGATATTAAAATTTTATGTTAAACAAGCACAAATTAAAAAAAGAATCCATCCGCATACTTTGAGACATTCATTTGCCACCCATCTTTTAGAAGGGGGGGCCGACCTGCGCAGTGTCCAGGAAATGTTGGGACACAGCGATATTTCCACCACTCAAATCTATACTCATATTGACCGCCAATATTTAAAAGAAGTGCATAGAACCTTTCATCCCCGAGGATAATTATAATAAAATAAAAAATCAAATATCAAAAATGTCCATTCTCTATATTTTGGTATGTGTTTTTGATTTTTTATATTCTATTTTTTATTTTAAAACCCGCTATTATTTATGTACCAGGACAATATGAAAACTCTAATTCTCGGTATCGGTAATCCTATCTTGAGCGACGACAGTATCGGATTAATAGTAGTGAGAAGACTAAAAGAAGAAAAAATAAAAAATATCGAAGTCAAAGAGACTACCACTACCGGCCTTGATTTATTAGAATTGATGAGGGGATATAGAAATTTAATCGCCATTGATGCAATGAAGACTGGAAAGTTTCCACCCGGCATCGTAGTTGAACTAAAAAGAGAAGACATTGCCTGTGCCCTGCATTTAGTGGATTCCCACACGATTGACTTTTTTACGGCTTTGGAATTGGGGAGAAAGCTGCATCCAGCCGAAATGCCAAAAAAGATAGTCATTTTTGGTATTGAAGTGTCTAATACCACTACATTTTCTGAAAATTTAACCCCCCTGCTCCAAAAAAAACTACCTGAGATTGTAAGAAGATTGAAGAAAGAGATTGAAAGGCTAGCGAGAACTGAAGTCTTAACCCTTTCGGAGTTGAAATGAAAGATTTAAAAAGGAGTTCTCCATTTGCACTTTGCCATTTGCATTCTCCATTTTATCTTATCGGTATTGACCTCGGTGGGACAAACATCAAAGCAGTTCTGATTACTCCCGAGGGCAAAATCGTCAAAAGTCTTAGTGTAAAAACCTTGGCAGAGAGAGGCCCTGACGCCGTCATGCAAAGATTAGTAATGGTGATTGAGACTCTGAAGAAATGGGCTATTCAGAAAAATGCAGAAGTTAAAGCAGTGGGCATCGGAGCGGCTGGACTGATTGAGAATGGCAGAGTCCATACTTCACCCAACCTTCCTGGCTGGAAGGATGTGCCCTTAGCCAGATTTTTACAAAAGTTTACTCACCTAAAAGTAGTTGCTGATAACGATGTCAATGCCTTTGTCCTGGCTGAAGTAACTTATGGTGCGGCTAAAGGAAAAAAGAATGTCATTGGAGTGACAATTGGCACTGGAGTCGGTGGAGGGATAGTGCTGAATGGTAAACTCTACCACGGCCCCAAAGGAAGTGCCGGGGAAATTGGACATACGACAATTAACTTTAATGGACCGCTCTGCCTCTGCGGCAATAGAGGCTGTCTGGAAGCCTATGTAAGCGCCAAATACATTGTAGAGGCAACCATCTGCAAGATGCAACGGAAAGGCAAATCAATCCTGTCTCAATTGGTCAGAGGTGATTTGAGCAAATTGACACCTAAGATTATTAGTGAAGCAGCTAAGAGGGGCGACCCTCTCTCGCAGGAAGTAATTAGAGAAACAGGCAGGGTCTTAGGCATAGGCTTAGCCAGTGTAGTTAATCTTTTGAATCCTGAGATAATCGTCATTGGGGGGGGGATTGCTAAAGCTGGCAAGATTCTCTTTGAGGCGGTAAAAGATTCTATCAGAGAAAGGGCATTTCAATATCCGGCTGAATTTGTCAAAATTGTGCCAGCGAAATTGGGAACAAGAGCCGCCAGTTTAGGTGCCGCTTGTTTGATTAGAGACAGATAAAATTTCTTGAACCCCTAGGAAATTATACCTTAAACCACGAATAGACACCAATGAACACAAATAATTTATAAAAAATTGTTTTATAGGAGATTAGGGTATATTCGTGTTAATTCATGGTTCCATTAATTTTGCTTGATTGACTCATACACTCTAAAATGGTCTGGAGATTACTGGATACTAAAGTAAAGAGGGCCTACGAGAACATCGCTCTGGATGAAATTTTGCTTTCTGCTAAAGCAAAAAATTGTGTTCCCAATACCTTTCGCTTCTTACAATTTTCACCCGAAGCAGTATTGGTTGGATTTCATCAATGCGTTGAAGAAGAAGTCCGAGTTGATTTTTGTCGGAGAGAAAAGATTGAGATAAATCGCCGCATTACCGGAGGTGGCGCCATCTTCTTTGATAAAACTCAACTTGGCTGGGAAATTATCGCAAACAAAAATGACTTAAAGATTAGTTCATTTCCATTAGAAAAATTCTTCGCCTACCTCTGTAAACCGATAGTTCAAACCCTCAGAGAATACGGTTTGAACGCTTCTTTCCGAGGGAAGAATGACATTGAAATTGAAGGGCGCAAAATTTCTGGAACCGGTGGAACAGAAGACGGAAATGCTTTTCTCTTTCAAGGAACCATCCTTTTGGCCCTTGATCTAGAAAGAATGGTTAAAGCCCTCCGCCTGCCCATAGAAAAACTCAAAAACAAAGAAATCAATTCAATAAAAGAGAGAGTCACCTGGATAAAAAGAGAACTAGGATATTTGCCTCCATTAGAGGAAATAAAAGGGAAAATTACAAGAAACTTTGAAAGAACTTTCAAGGTAAAACTTGAAAAAGCATCACTCATTCCTGAAGAAGAAAAACTCTTCCGTGAAAAAAAATCTTTTTTCCGCTCAAAATCCTGGATTGAAAAAATAAAGAGACCATTACCTCTTAAAAGACGCCTTTTCTGTTCTTCTTACAAGAGAAAGGGTGGGTTAATCAAGGTCTCTATGATTTTGGAGAGGAATGGTCAACAGATTCAGAGCCTGTTCTTAAGTGGTGATTTTTTTGCTTATCCTCAGAGGTCTATCTACGATTTAGAGGCAATGCTTAAAGGCGCCAGGGCTTGCGAAAAAACAATCCGCTCATTGCTCACTGACTATTTTGCTCGCCACCAAGTATCTATCCCCGGACTTTCGGCTTTTGATTTTGCTGAAGCAATCTCTCTGGCTTTACAAAAGAGAGAATACCTAAAATATCATCTCCCTCTTCGTAGTATCAATTCAGTATTTCCAGTCTGTGGAAGGTTTGAAGAAATTATCCAGAAAAAACCCAAAGTTTTACTTCTTCCATATTGTGCTAAATTAAAAGATTGCCAGTGGCGCTATAAGAAAGGATGCTCGCTTTGTGGAAAATGCTCGGTTGGCAAAGCATATCAAATAGGACTAAAGAAAAAAATGCATATAGAGAGCATCATTAATTTTGAAGATTTGGAAAGGACTTTAAAGAAGATTAAACATCAAGGCGAACAAGCCCCTCACTCCGCCAAGTATACCGGCGGATCCGCCTTCGGCGGAAAATACGGCGAGCCAGCCTTTATTGGCTGTTGTTGTGAACCGTTTTATGTTAAGCATCAACCCGATTTTGAAAGAATAGGTTTGCCGGGTATTTTGATTGATGTTGAAAACGATAGTTGTTATGATTTAGGAAAAGCAACAGAAGGACATCAAGGAGACTTTCAGGGACAGACAGAAATCAATTTACCACTCTTGAATGGCATTGTGGCGTTGACTACAAAAGAAAGTGGATAGTTTAATGAAACAAAGCGACTTGTGGGACATAGTAGTTGTGGGTGCTGGCCCAGCCGGCTCCTGTGTGGCTGAACCAGCCGCAAGGAGAGGAGCAAAGGTTTTAATATTAGAAAACAAATCTACCATTGGAATACCTGTCCAGTGCGCGGAACACATCCCAAAACTTTTAGCAGGAGAAGTTTCCTTTGACAAGCGATGTATTGCTCAGGAAGTAAAATCTCTTCGGCTCAATTTCCCTTCTGGAAAGATAGAAGAAATTTCTGCCCCTGGCTATGTCCTTGATAGATGCCTCTTTGACAGAGAACTAGCTATGGATGCCATCAACTCAGGGGCAGAACTTCACCTTAAGACTAGAGCCATTTCATATTCAAAAGGCAAACTACAAATCCAGACTTCAAATAGACGGAAGGAAATTGAAGGAAAAATATTTGTTGGGGCTGACGGCCCGCTCTCTATCATCGGTCAGTCACTGGGCAGAGTACATCAAAGATTCGTCAAAGCAGCTCAAGCTGAAGTGGTATTAAAAGAGAATTCCACTACCGCTGAGATTTTCTTTGACCAGAAGTTTTACGGTGGCTATGCCTGGCTCTTTCCCAAAGGGAAGAGGGCGAACGCCGGCTTAGGTATGGAGACCACCTCAAATAAGACTCTTTTTTTGACCCTTAAAGAGTTCTTAAGCAAGCTTGAAGAATCCAATAGAATTTATCTGTATAGCAAGTTGAGTGTTACCTTCGGTCTTATTCCGGTGAGCGGCTATTTAGACACAGTTCAAGAAAATGTTCTCTTAGTGGGTGATGCGGCTGGACAAACCAATCCACTCACTGGAGCAGGAATTGCCTCTGCCATCTTATGTGGCAAAATGGCCGGAGAAGCGGCAGTAGAAGCCATCATTTCTAATAGTTTTTCAGTTCTCAAAGAATATGAATCTAATTGGCAGAAACTTTTTAAGAACCATTTAGATAAAGCTCTTAAAAAGAGAGAAGAGTTGTTAGCCCATTGGCATAGTTCTGATTTTGAAAAATATTTGCGCCACGCTTGGCTTGAATGAAATAAATGCAAAAATCAAATATCAAAAATCAAAATTACAAACCAAAAGTCAAAAACAAAAGGATTTTTAAAATCTTTTGCATTTTGATATTTAAATTTTGATTTTTAGAGCATTATGGAACACTCAAACGAACTCGTTAGAAAGGCACGGCAACTTTCTTGGCAGAATTTTGGGCAGAAGATTACTTTCTATCTTCCCGGAATGTTCTGCTATGAAGGGCAGAGAGGGAAATATCCAGCTATTTCTATCACAGGTGACCATTGCCAGCTCAACTGTGCCCATTGTGCTGGCAAACTGCTCACTTCAATGATTCCAACCTTATCTGGCGAGGAACTTCTTGAGACTTGTCTCCAATTGGAACGAGATGGATTTCTGGGTTGTCTGATTAGTGGGGGTAGTCAAAAGGATGGCACACTCCCCTGGGAGAAATTCCTTCCAGCCATTGCTGAAGTAAAAAAGAGCACAAATCTACATATTTCCATTCATTCGGGATTTATTGATTATAAAACAGCAGTCTTACTCAAACAGGCAGGTGTTGACCAAGCTCTGTTTGATTGTATTGGTGATGAAGAGACGCTAAGAAATGTTTTTCATCTCCCCTTTACCTTATCAAAGGTTGAAGAATCTTTATCGGCTTTGAAGGAAGCAAATATCCCGGTGATTCCCCATATTATTCTTGGTCTGAACAAGGGGAAAATAATCAGTGAATACCAAGCTTTAGAGATGGTGGCAAGAATTGAGCCTCCCTTATTGGTGGTGGTTATCTTGATGCCTCTTTGCGACACTCCAATGGAGACTTGTCCTTTGCCCCCCCCGAAAGAAGTAGGTATCTTTCTGGCCCGGGCGAGATTGAGCCTACCGAAAACTGTCATTTCCTTGGGCTGTGCGCGCCCACGCAACAAATATGGAGAGGAGATAGGAATCCTGGCAATAGACACCGGAGTGAATAGAATGGCTCTCTGGTCTGAGAAAGCCTTAGAAGAAGCCAAACGCCTGGAACTGGAGACGTTCTTCAAGAATACTTGCTGTTCGGTCGGTCCCTTTGAAGGGTAGCGGTCTGTAATATAAATTCGTGAGCTTTCGCAGTGTAGCCCCTTTGTTATATCAAAAATAAAATATAAAAAATCAAAAAAACATACCAAAAACGCAAAAATCAAAGGAAAGAACAAAATAATTTTTACATTTTTGGTTTGTCCCGCCATAGCGGGATCCCCCGCCATAGGCGGGGTGATATATTTGATATTTAATTCTTGATTTTTGATATTAATCCGCAAATAGAATTTGGAGAGAATAACTATGCACGAAAGTCCTGAGTATCTGCGTTTGAGTTTAGCCGCTGCGATGACCCTCGGTTTTAAGCAAGGCCTTTTCTATCGCCAGGCTAAACTGACCTGTATTAACCTTTTGCTCACTTATCAAGAAGGCTGTTTTGGTCGTTGTGCCTATTGCGGCCTCTCTCGACCACGAGAAGGTGAATTCGCCGAAAAGAGTTTTATCCGGGTGGAATGGCCAACATATTCCCTAACAGAAATTGTAGAGAGAATGAAAGAAAGAGAAAATAGTTTAGAGAGGGTCTGCCTTTCATTGATCACCAACCCCCGTGCAAAGAAGGATACAGTTGAAATAACACAAATCCTCAAAAGCAAATTAACTTTACCCATCTCTCTTTTAATCACACCTACACTTCTAAAATCAGAAGACCTTGAAGAATTTCATCAGGCAGGAGCCGAGCGCCTCGGCGTGGCTATTGATGCCGCCACGGAAAGGCTTTTTGCAATTCACCGCCCCACGCATACTTGGGGAAAATATTGGGAAATCTTTGAAGCGGGAATTTCTATCTTTGGTGAAGGAATGGTTGGCTCTCACCTCATTGTTGGATTGGGTGAAAGTGAAAAGGAAATGGTCACTACAATCCAACGAGTTAGGGATTTAGGTGGAAGAACTCACCTCTTTTCTTTTTATCCAGAAAAAGGCTCAGAACTTGAAACACAATCGCCCCCCCCAGTAGAACAATATCGTAGAATTCAATTGGCTCGCTATCTCATAGATAGTGGACTATCTTATCTCTCTGAATTCATCTTTGACCAATCAGACCAGATTTTGGATTTTGGTATTTCTCAAACTAAATTAGAGGAAATAATTGATACGGGTATTCCCTTTATGACTAGTGGTTGTCCTAATAAGAAAGGAGAGGTGGCTTGCACCAGACCTTATGGCGATTCCCCCCCCGGAGAAGAAATTAGAAGTTTCCCATTCTATTTAGAAAAAGAAGATATAGTCTTGGTAAAAAATCAATTGAAACAATATTAAGCACAGATGACGCAGAGGTTATCTGTTTCCTTCTGCGGTTTCTGCGAAAAGCCCAGCGGAGTGAGGCATATTTTTTTTCTTGACATATTTTATTTTTTAATATATAATATAACTAAAATGGTAAGAATAGTAAGATATGGAGGCTAATAATGAGACTGTCTACAAAAGGACGCTATGGTGCCAGGGCAATGTTAGAGTTAGCACTAAACTATGAAAAGGGAATAATATCACTCCGAGAAATTGGCCAAAAACAAGGGATTTCAGAAGGTTATCTTGAACGGATGATGACCATTTTAGTATCCGCTGGTTTAGTGAGAAGTTCACGGGGTCAACACGGAGGATTTAGCTTAGCCAGACCCCCTAAGGAAATCCGATTGAGCCGAGTAATTCAAATTGTAGAAGGAACGATTGCTCCTGTGCCATGCCTTGATGAACCAAAACTGTGTAGTCGCGTTGATATTTGTGTTACTCGTGATATCTGGGAGACTCTGAAAAAAGCGATGTTAGAAGTTCTTGATTCAATAACTTTGGAAGATATGGTCAAAATGCAAAAGAAAAAGTTGTCCAGACCAAAATTCCAAATGTACTACATTTAATTGCAGTATTGACGACTGGTTCTGTAAAATAAAAAATGAAACCACGGATTGAACAGATTAGTCCCGATAAAATCGGGATAAATCCGTGTAATCCGTGGTTACAAAACCTGGTGACTGAGGAGAGGGAACCAAAATGGCTAAAATTGCTAATGATGTAACTGAATTGATCGGAAACACACCTATGGTAAGACTAAACAAGATAGCTAAAGGTCTAGAAACAGAAATTGTTGGAAAACTTGAATTCTTTAATCCTTGTGGAAGTGTAAAAGACCGAATTGGAGTAAGTATGATTGAGACAGCAGAAAAGAAAGGTTTACTCAAAAAAAATTCCATAGTAGTTGAACCAACGAGCGGAAATACGGGTATCGCCTTGGCATTCGTATGTGCAGTCAAAGGATATAAGTTAATTCTTACTATGCCTGAGACAATGAGTATTGAGCGGAGGAAAATGCTTGAAGCATTTGATGTGGAAATAGTTTTAACTCCTGGTAGTGAGGGAATGAGAGGAGCAGTGAAGAAAGCAGAAGAAATTGTAAAGAAGAAGCCAAATTCATTTATGCCTCAACAGTTTAAAAATCCTGCTAATCCTGAAATACATCGTAAAACAACAGCTTTAGAAATCTGGAAAGATACAGATGGCAAAGTAGATATTCTTATTTCAGGAGTAGGAACTGGTGGAACCATTACTGGCGTAGCTGAAGTAATAAAGAAGAAAAAAACATCATTTAAAGCTATTGCTGTTGAGCCCGCTGATTCACCTATTCTTTCTGGTGGGGCACCTGGTCCACATAAAATTCAAGGAATTGGAGCGGGCTTTATTCCAGATGTTTTAAATAGAAACATAATTGATGAAATAATCAAAGTAACAAATGAGGATGCTATAAGTTTTGCTAGACGACTTGCTAAAGAAGAAGGAATATTCGCAGGTATTTCTTCTGGAGCAGCCGCATACGCGGCCATAGAAGTAGGAAAACGCAAAGAAAATAAAGGGAAACTTATTGTGGCTATTCTTCCTGATCTGGGTGATAGGTATCTTTCAATAGAACTTTTTTGATGAAATGACAAGTAAAGGCGGAGGAATTTAAAAAATGATTCTCCATTTTTTCTGTATACTTCGGCATTATGTTGTTGAAGTTGTTCCCAGTGTGGCGTTGGGGCCTTTTATTAAGCGGAGTGATTCATGAGTTTGTCCCACAATCATTTGTAAACCGCCATCTGGGGAGAAAAGGTATTTTACCACTCTTTTATGTTACCATCGCTGGTATTATTCTCCCTTTATGCTGTTTTGGTTCTTTGCCAGTAGCAATTGGTTTTAGAAGGAAAGGAGTTTCTTTAGGCCCGATTCTAGCTTTTCTTATTGCTACACCAGCAACTTCAATTACCGCAATTCTTGTAACCTGGCGTCTTTTAGGAATCGGCTTTACCTTATATCTTTGTTTTTCAGTAATTCTTATGGGACTTATTATTGGTCTTATTGGGAACCTTCTTCGTTTTTCAAAGGTAGAATCTGAATCAGAAGCCTGTCCTATGTGTGAAGAAGGAGAGCATATCAGCCATCGTCATCATAAGAAGGGAATAAAGAGTCGAATTATTTCTGTTTTCTCGTTTGGCTTTATAGATATACCACGACATATTGGTTTAGAATTGATTATTGGTTTGATTTTAGCCGCGTTGGTTGCTTCAATTACTCCTTTAGGAAGTCTTGTCAAGATTTATCTTGCAGGGGGTTTTGGATATTTATTTGCTTTAATCTTTGGTCTTTTAATGTATATTTGTTCTACCGCCAGTGTGCCTCTGGTCCACGCTTTCATCAGTCAGGGATTGAATATCGGCGCTGGTTTAGTTTTGCTTTTAGTTGGTCCAATTACCAGTTGGGGAACTATTTTAGTTATCCGAAAAGAATTTGGAAATAAAATTTTGTTAGTTTATTTGGGCGTAATCTGTTTACTTTCATTAGTTCTAGGTTATTTTTTTGCTTTTCTCTGGCGATGCGGCTTGTTTCAATAGAAAGAGGAAGCGTCTTGGAGATGAATACAAAAACCAGAAAATTAATTTATGCCCTTATTGTCCCTCTTTTCTTGACCTGGCTGATTTCTTGCCAGAGCAAAAAAGAGAAATCCGAGAAAACAGCAAGTTCATCTTGGGTGCTTCCCGGAGAGGGCGAAAAAATCAAAATAGATGGCGAACTTTATTTTATTTACGAATTTCGCCATTTTTTGGAATAACCTTGAACTTAGAACTGAAGCCATGTTAACCAAGGAGGCTAATGAAACAATGTTGGTTTTTTTCTTGAGATTAGGCTTGAATCTACTTGAAGAAGGAAGAATCAAACTCGAAATTCAGCCGGTGTATTTAAAATCCAAGAATAGTTCAGAATTACCTATATCTTTTGGCCTTTTGTATATTATTAATAATAGTTTATCATTGAGAACAACGTATTTTTTTGATACTATGAACAAGGACCAGAAAACAGTTTTACAGCTTTATTATTACAGAAGGGTGTTGCTCAATTGAGATTTAAATTTTTATTTTTTATATTTTTATTCTGTCCTTCCATTACCTGGGCGGCTGTCGGATGCGACCTTAACAATCCTGACAGGGATGTAAAACGCCTTTTTCCAGGTTCCACAGGATACAAAACAAGGTATTTTTCAATGGCAGAAAAAGCTGGAGACGGTCTTTTGGAAAAAATCCAAGAGCGACTCGGGGATAAGTTTCACGGATTGTATGAAACGGTAGATGTCCCCTACACATTGTATGAAATATTTAAAGGCAGTGAAAAAATAGGTTACATACATGGAGTCAATCAGAAAGGAAAGTATGGCGGTATACAGGTTTTTCTCGCCTTGGACTTGGAAGGAAACATCAAGGCATCTTATTTTCAGAAACTGACTTCAAGGTCTGCAAAACTCTTAAGGGATTCCCAATTTACAGACCAGTTTAAAGGATTGAACTTGAAAGATTTTTATGGATACGATGTTTCAACGGGCAAATCAGATGAAGGAAGTAGGGTAAAGAGAATAGTTAATCCCAGCCCCGAGGCGGAAGAAGATTTCAGGGCCACTCTGCGGTGCGATGAAGAAAAATCTCCTTCTGATGGATGAGTTTGTGTATGGGAATATATATCTGAAATATTTCAAGCCAATAGCGAAATGATGAAAGTCTATCAACTATCTTATAAAAATCTGTTCAGGAAGAAAACCAGAACCATTCTCACGGTTATCGGAATAGCGCTATCATCATGGGTTCTTGCCAGCCTTTTTGGTTTTAATAAAGGTTATCAATCATCGCTGAATAAGGACATAGATAATATGGGATTTCAAGTACTTGTTACAGCGAAAGGATGTCCCTATGAGGCAGCAACATTGATGCTTAAAGGTGGGACGGGCTTGAGATATGTGGACGAAGGCATTACCAAGGAAATATTGAGACACAAAGAGACTGAAAAGATAACACCCATGCTCATGCAGGCGGTTTTTGATCCCAACAAAGGCGAGAGTGGTGGTATTACCGCTTATCTCGGAGTGGATCCAGAAACCTTTCCATCAATGAAAACACATTTGAAATTCAAGGCGGGAAAATGGTTTGAAAATCCTCTCTCTTACGAGGCTGTCCTAGGCTACGAAGCGGCTGAACTTGAGCAACGGGAGGTTGACGATGTCTTACTTGTTCCAGAGAAAAATGTTGAATTAAAGGTTGTTGGTATTTTAAAACGTTCAGGAACACAGGATGACGGCACAATATTTGTCCCCATAAAGGTCTTGCAGAAGATATTCAATCAAAATGAAAAGATAACAGGAATAGGCATAAAGGTTAAAAAGGAAGTTGACCTTTCAAAATTTGAGGATGAACTTT
Organism: Candidatus Edwardsiibacteriota bacterium; assembly: GCA_040755715.1. GTDB lineage: Bacteria > Edwardsbacteria > AC1 > JBFLXN01 > JBFLXN01 > JBFLXN01. The sequence goes on along the minus strand of JBFLXN010000002.1, from coordinate 16,999 downwards.
ATGATTTGCCTGTGATATTTTTAAGTTGGTCTGGTTTGAAACGATTATTATGTGTTTTATTGGTGGAATTGTCGGCAATCTGCTTGCACTGGGTCTCTCCAAAACAATGGACATACTCATAAGGCGTGTCCTGCCATATTCGCCGACAGGAAGCTTGGTTGTGATTGATTTGAAAATTGTATTATTCACAATCGCTTTAGTTCTCTTGATTGGTTTTGTAAGTGGTGTATATCCTGCATTCAAGGCAGTCAGGATACGGCCGATAGAATCAATAAGAATAGAGCTTTAGAATGGGAACGATTTTAAAGACAGACAATATTAGAAAAATATACCAGCGTGGTAGCGAGGACATTTATGCTCTTGACAATATCTCCCTTGAAATTAAAAAGAGCGAGTATGTTTCGTTCACAGGTCCGTCGGGTTCTGGCAAAACAACCCTTATAAATATTTTGGGATGTCTGGATAACCCTTCGTCGGGGACACTCTCAATAGGTGAAAGAGAAATATTCAAAAATGAAATTTCCCTGTCAGAAAAGGAACTCACGATTATACGGCGGGAACTTTTCGGATATATATTTCAAAGTTTTTATTTAATACTTACCCTGAATGTCCTGGAAAATATAATGCTTCCTTATACATTTTATAAAAAAGCCGATGTGGATATATCAACAATTATTTCATCGCTCGGACTTGATAAGAGAGTGAACCATTTCCCAAAGCAGCTTTCAGGCGGGGAGATGCAGCGTGTGGCAATAGCAAGGGCGTTTGTAAATAAACCCGAAATAATTCTGGCAGACGAACCGACAGGAAATCTGGATTCGTCAAGAAGCCGTGAGATTGGAGTCATTTTAAGTGATTTGAATAAAAAGGAAGGGATTACGATAATACTAGTTACCCATAACCTTGAACTAGCAAAAACTGCGGATAGAATAATAGAACTCAGAGACGGGAAAATAGTAAATTCTTAAGTAAGATTCAGATTAGAGATTGGATGGAAAAATGAAACCACGAATGAACACTAAATAATTACATAGCCTAATAGTCTAAAAGCCTAAGAGTAAAATAATCCTATCATACAGACTCTTAGACTTTTAGGCTAATATGCTGGTGTCTATTCGTGTTTATTCGTAGTTAAATTAGGATTGGAGGGAAAACATGATTTTTGAAAAGATTGGGGAAAAAGAAGTTACCCGAGCAATGATTTCTGAATTTGGCAAGATGCTTAGTGAACACGCCGAATCAGATTGCATCATTGTTGGTGGAGGTCCAAGTGGATTGATGGCAGGAAAAGAATTAGCCAGTCAGGGAATAAAAGTATTATTAGTTGAGCGAAACAATTATCTCGGTGGCGGGTTCTGGATTGGTGGGTATTTGATGAACAAACTGACCATTCGCGCTCCAGGGGAAAAAGTTCTACAAGAACTAAAAATTCCATTCTCTGAATATTGTAAAGGGCTTTATGTCGCTGACGGTCCTCACGCCTGTTCCAAATTGATTTCTGCATCTTGTGAAGCTGGGGTAAGAGTCCTCAATATGACTAAACTGGATGATGTAGTCATTCGTGAAGGTAATCGGGTCTGCGGCGCCGTAGTGAACTGGACTCCAGTTTCGGCTTTACCCCGGGAGATTACTTGCGTTGACCCCATTGGTCTTGAGGCTAAGATTGTGATTGATGCCACAGGACACGACGCAGTCGTCATCAAGAAACTTGAGGAAAGGGGATTCCTCAAAACACCCGGCTTTGGGGCAATGTGGGTGGAACGTTCTGAAGATGCATTGGTGGAGCACACTGGCGAAGCCCATCCAGGCGTGGTTGTCTGCGGAATGGCAGTATCTACCACTTATGGATTACCCCGGATGGGGCCGACCTTTGGAGCAATGCTCCTTTCTGGCAAGAGAGCAGCTGAAATAGTTCTGCAAAAACTCAAATAGTCCCACGAGAAAAACGGTTTGAGACAACTTCGGCATAGCAAACTTCTGGAGAAACTCTATCAGTCCTAGAATTCTTAGAATTGTAAGAATGAAAGAATGTTTTATATTCATCAAATAATTCTTCTAACCTTCCACTTGGGATATTCCGCAAATTTCTAATTGTCTGCCTGTGGCATGATAAATTTCGGATTTGAAATTTTTGGAGGGAACTAAACTTTATAAAATGATTGTCTATCTCTATCCAGACCCAACATCAAAAACTCTTTCACTCTCTGAAATTGCTGACTATTTGAAGAAGACACTACAACTTTCTGTAGAAATACGAGGGGATTTTTTCCACCATTTTCTTTCATCTCCTTCAGAAGAAATAGCAAAATCTTTAGCTGCCGCCAGAATAAAAAATCCAAATAAATTCGCGCCCGAATCGCTTCCTCTTTATGGAGAGATTGAATACGAGAAGAAGGCATTAAAAGAGTCATCACGCATTTCTGGTGCTATATTCTATGATGGAAATAAATTAAATGAAATCCTTCGCTCACTTATCCCAGCCTCAGAACGGGACTTTGAACATTTACATTTGGTTTTCACCAAGAGACTCTTTGGCACCTACGATGAAACTGATAGACGCTGGCATGCAAGAGTTTTAGTCCTTGGCTATCCCACCATTATTTCAACCACGGGCATTGTAGAAGCACCAGCCAAACCCAAGGAATTCTATCAACTCAAATATGAAAATCCCGATATTCCTTTAGAAGTATTAAAAGAAAAATTTCAAGGCAGATTTCTTGATTATGATGACCCACCACTCACTGAGGTAATGAAGGGCTATGCACTCCAAGCCATCTTCTATTCTGTCTTTGGCGAGCCATTTTGTAAAAACAAAACTTGTCGTCTCTACGATGCACATTGGCAAGAAGAAGTAATTCATTCGCAAATTACTTCTGGGAAATTGTGTCCAGAACACAAGAAGAAATTCTTCGGCATAGTCCAAGAAAGAATGAACACAAAAGTCTCTGGCGGTTAGCGGTCAGCGGCGAGAGGATTATTTCATTATTCCACAATTGTAAAATAATGGAATAAAGAAAATTGAAAAGTATCTGGAGGGAGATGAAGTGAACAAAAACGGAGTAAACCAGGTGAGAGTCCAGGTTGGCCAGAAGAGGCTGGAATTGGGTTCTGGCTCAAAGGTATCCGACCTGCTCTCAAAGCTTGGGAAAGCGTCAAACTCAGTAATCGTGATCAGAAATGGAATTGTCTTGCTTCCGGACGACAGTTTGCAGGAAGGTGATTATTTAGTTTTGAGGAAAATCCTGGCTGGAGGATAGACAGATGCGAATAGGTGAACAATTGAAACGATACTCTCGCCAGGTAATTTTGTCTCCAATAGGAGAGGAGGGGCAAAGAAGACTTCTTGAAAGTCGTATCGCTGTTGTCGGTTTGGGTGCTTTAGGAAGCGTTACCGCTAATAATCTTGTCAGGGCTGGAGTGGGAGAAATTATTCTGATTGACCGCGATTTTGTAGATTTGGTCAACCTCCAGCGCCAATGCCTTTTTGACGAAGAAGATGCACGAAACAAACTGCCTAAGGCAATCGCACTCGCCCAAAAATTAAAAAAAGTTAACTCTGGTATCAGTCTCAAACCCATAGTTGAAGACTTGAATTCAAGTAATGCTCATTCTCTTCTGAGTGATTCGGATTTAGTTTTGGATGGAACTGATAATTTGCAGACCAGATTTCTCATCAATCAAATCTGTGTGGAGAAAAAAATTCCCTGGATTTATACCGCCTGTCTCGGTAGTAGCGGAATTCTAATGAATATTTACCCTGAAGGTCCCTGCTTGCAATGTCTCATTCCTTTCTTCCCTCCACCTGGTAGTCTGGAAACCTGTGAGACAGCGGGCATCTTAAACTCTGTCCCAACTTTGATTGGCGCTATTCAGAGTGCGGAAGCGATGAAAATTCTGATTGGAAATAGTCAGGTGATGCGGACGGTTTTTACTGTTGACCTCTGGACCGGGGAATTTACTAAGAATGAGATAAAGCCACGGTCTCAATGTCCTATCTGTCAAAAGAGAGAATTTCCTGTTTTGGAAAACACTCCTGTGACAGCGTTTACCACTCTTTGTGGTCGTCAGGCATTTCAAATTATACCGGAACGACCAATGACCCTCCGGCTTTCTGAATTAAATCAACGCTTGACAAAGGTTGGTCAGACAATTTATAATCAATATCTCTTGGGATTCAGAATTGATGATTATGACCTCACTATCTTTGCTGATGGACGAGCAATTATCAAAGGCACTCAAGATGAAAATATCGCCAGAAGCCTGTATGCGAAATATATTGGTCATTAGAGAAAATTATGTATAGTGAAAAGGTGATGGAACATTTCAAGAATCCGAGAAATATGGGGGAGATGGAAAATCCTGATGGTGTAGGGATAGCAGGGAATCCTGTCTGCGGTGATGTGATGAAAATTATGATTAAGGTTAACAATGGACGGATTGTAGATGTAAGATTTCAGACTTTTGGTTGTGGCGCAGCCATCGCCACCTCTTCAATGGTAACAGAAATGGTGAAGGGCAAGACTCTCCAGGAAGCTCTGCAGGTTAGTAACAAGACTGTGGTTGAAGCCCTGGGCGGATTGCCACCAGTAAAAATGCACTGCTCGGTCTTAGCCGAAGACGGAATCAAAGCGGCCATCAACGACTACCTAGCAAGAAGAAAACAGGCTAAGGAAATTACAGATTGAAACAAGGAAACGAAGTATCACTATCGCTCGGAGTAATCGGAGTATCACCCCGCTAAGGCGGGACTCGTAGAAGACGGAGTAGTTGCGGACATTAGAGAAAGAATATTTCAAGCTTATTGTTTTTAAGAGATTATTACGCAAGAACGAGTGAAACGATACAGCATTTACTACGAGTCCCGATGTAACATCGGGACGATCCTACGAACGAAGTGATACTGCTTTGACTTTTAATCCGTGGTTACTTTTCAAAAGTAGATTTATGAAAGCTGAACTTTACAACCCCTTTAAAGGAAAAATGACTTTTGAAATTTCTTCACCCAAATGTTCCCTGCCCGCCCACCGAAGCATCCTGGGGCAGGCGGGAGAGAAAAGTCATCATCTATTCGGTAGAGTGACAGATTTCAGAGGCAGAGCCATTCAGGGGTATGTGATAGTTAATCCATCCGAAGGCAAAATCGGCACCAAATGCCGCAAAGACGGAAGTTATCATCTCTATCTTCCGGGAGGAAGACACGAATCAATCGCGGCTTTTGCTTTGGATTACGGAAGGAAAACTCTGGAATCGTGGGCATGGAATATTTTTCTGGACCGTAAGCAATTACTCAATTTTCGTATTGGGAGATTAGAAATCTATAGAATGCATGCCTGGCGAGCCGAAAGAACTCTGAATATCAGTTTTCGCCCCATGTCTTTGACGAAAATCTTGCAGGCGGTGAAAGAGGGCAAAAACGAGTTAGAGGCGTGTGCCAAGAAATATTCACCTCAACTAAGAAAAGAAGATGTCAAAATTTTCATTAACTATCAGGAGTGTAGGCCCAAATTGTTGATTTCTTATCCTGAATATATTGCTACTCTTAGGAAAAAAACGATTACTATTCCTGCATATCTGGCTCAGGTGGAACTAAATGACAGAAGTAGCACAGGTCCGAGGACTCCGAAGAGTCTCGGACTCCTTCGGAACATCTCGCCTGTCAAAAGCAAGACAGAAGTGAAGCTGTTCATTAGGCATAAGATTTTTCAGAATAACAAAATCATCCTTGAAGAAGGCGAAGGTATTACTTGGATATGAGGAGAAAAAATGAACAGACTTATTATCATCGGCGCTGGACCAGCCGGCTATGTCGCAGCAATTAGAGCGGCTCAGTTAGGGGCTGAAGTAATTTTAGTAGAAAAGGAAGAAGTTGGAGGTACCTGCCTCAATGTCGGCTGTATCCCAACAAAGAGCCTTTTGTCTTCAGCAAAAATTTTTCATGAATTCAAAAGGGCAGAACACTTCGGACTGAAAGCAGAAAATATTAGTTTTGATTTTTCTCAGATTCAGCAAAGAAAAGAGCGAGTCGTCCGGAGACTCGTCGCTGGAGTAAAGCAACTCCTGAAATCAAGAAAGGTAGAAATAAAAAACGGACAAGCACAGTTCCTTGACGCAAATACTATAGAATTACAAAAACCAGACCGCACTTTGGAAAGACTTGAGGGTGAAAAAATTCTCATTGCCACTGGCTCAAAGAATATTCGTCTGCCCATTGAAGAAATTGACTGCAAAGGTGTAATTGATAGCACCACCGCACTCTCACTGAATGAAATTCCCAAGCGTTTTCTCATCATAGGTGGTGGTGCTATCGGTATAGAAATGGCTTATATTTATCACACCTTTGGTTCTGAGGTTACCATAGTAGAAATGATGCCGCAGATTCTCCCGGCTGAAGACCGCGATATCGCCGAGGAATTGCAGAAGATAATGACCAAGCAAGGGATAGAAATTTTGACTCAATCAACGGTAGAGAAAATTGAGAGGAAGCCTGAAGGATTAGAAGTGACTATCAACTATCAACTATCAACTATCAACTCTAAACTGGTTGACAAAGTCTTGGTTTCTGTTGGGAGAAAGGCAAATATTGAAGAATTAGGATTAGAAAAGATTGGGATTGTTCTGGAGAAAGGATATATCAAGGTGAACGAAAAGATGGAAACAAGTATTCCTCATATTTATGCGGCAGGAGATTGTATTGGTGGTTGGCTTTTAGCCCATGTGGCTTCAATGGAAGGGGAAGTGGTTGTAGAAAATACTTTGGGCTTGCCTTCAGTAATGGATTATTCAGCAGTGCCTCGATGTGTCTATTCATTTCCGGAAATCGCTTCAGTAGGGCTAACAGAAAGGATGGCTTTGGAAAAAAATCATAAAATCAAAATAGGAAAATTCCCTTTCAGTGCCAATGGTAAAGCTTTGGCTGGTGGAGAATCAGAAGGATTTGTCAAGGTAGTGGCAGAAGAAGGCTCTGAAAAAATTTTGGGTGCTTCTATCATTGGTGCTCAAGCAGTGGAATTGATTGCGGAATTTAGCATAGCGATTAAGATGAGAGCAAGACTAAATGATATAATAGAAACTATGCATGCGCATCCTGCTTTGCACGAAGCCTCCAGAGAAGCTGTCTTAGCCACCGCTGGAAGGACGATACATTTGCCTGGCTAGAAATTTGGGGAAGAAATAATCTTCACTGCTTACAGTACTTGCAAACAGAAGAAGGGGGCAACTCATTGCCCCCTTTTCTTTTGTTAATACCAGAAATTTTTTCTACGGTAAGACTGTAATTTCTACTCTTCTATTCTGCGCCCGACCTTTAGCGGTGCTATTATCAGCTATCGGCATCAGTGGACCATATCCCTTGGCAACCATTTGCGCTGGTGGAATCCCGTGATTAACCAGCCATTGCAGAACCACTTCGGCCCGAGCCTGGGAAAGTTTTAGATTTCTCTTCTCGCTACCCCGATTATCTGTATGCCCTCCAATCTCTACTTTTACCTCCGGATGACCTTTTAAAATCCTAAACATTTCTTGAAGTCCTGGTTCGGCAGTGGGTTTAAGTGTTGTCTTGCCTGTAGCAAAATAAATATTCTGGAAGACGAACTTTTCCCCTTTCTTTACTAAAACAAAATTCTGCAAAGTCGTTTCATTCTCCTTAATGACTACCGGGAAGGAAGAAGAAACATAACCTTCAGAGCTGACCGTCGCCACATAATTCCCTACCTCCAGAGTTATCTTATAAATACCGGTAGAATCGCTCTCGCCTTTTTTCTCCTTGGGCCCACTAAAAGATAAACTTGCCTTTATTGGTCTTCCTGTCTTTTCATCGGTGATTTTTCCAGTAACTGTTCCACTCGGTGCTGGTCTCGGCTTTAGGGCAAAGTTTAAACTGAGAGGCACCTTTTTATTTTCTGGTTTAAAATCAACTTTTATTTCCTGAGAAACATAGTCTTTACTGGTAGCAGTGACTTTTATCGGCTCTTTACCAATAGGTAGACCAGAAAGTAGATATTTCCCAGTTGTATCAGTCACCGCAGTGCGTCCCATGGTTAAAACTTCGGCGATAATAGGTTTGCCAGTTGTTTTATCAGTAACTTTACCGGCAATTGCTCCAGTGGGAGGAGGAGGCGGTTTGCTAGGACTGAAGGAGTAGATAAGCCCAACATTGGCTTCAACCATCGCGCCGTTCTGGTCATCAAGACCAACGAGACCCACTACCGTGTCTGAGGGAGGATTAGAATGACCAAAGACCATACATTCTTGTTTTTTATTGATGAGCATTTCGTGATAGTTTACTCCAAAGTTAATCCCTAAAGAAGAAGTAATAAATGCCTGCAGTCCCAGACCAAAACTAAATGTGGGTGTAATCTTGCTCTGTTTGGTTATGGTTCCAGCAGAGTCCTGTAATGAAAGAACCACTTCTTTTCCGCCACCGGCTTTGGGAAATCGTGTAGCCTTCCACATAGTAACTCCCAAACCCGCCGAGGCATAAGGATTGAGTTTTTTGTCTCCAGCCATAAATCTCTGAAGATTCACAAAAAAAGTTGGTTCTACAAATGCATTGGTGCAACGATAATTATAGGAACTATCCTGACCATGGGGATCTCTATCTGCGTCATTCCGAGTGTTGCGAGCATAGCCGCCTTCCAGCCCAACTCCAAAAAGTGAATTAAACCTATATTCAAAAAGCAACTTTAATCCCAGTCCAATCTTTGCATAATCTCCCTTATCTTCACTTTTAGAATAGTAGTGAAACCCATCAACCCTGAGGGCATCAATTAACTTTATTCCTCCGGCAGAAAGTCCCAGAAGAACCTTATTATATTCCATTCCTGCCTTAACGCTCGGCTTGGGTTTCTCCACAACTTTTTTAGCTTCTTCTTTCTTTTTTGCCTCTTTCTGTTTTTTGGCTTTCTCCTGTTGCACTTTGGGTTGACTAGGCTTTGGTGGTTGTGTCTGAGCCTGTCCCGTGGAGATGCTACTTAAGAGGAGCAAGAACATCCCCACCCACACGATGAATTTTTGTTTCATAGAACCCTCCTTTTTTGACCACGAAGACACAGAAGACACGAAAATTTTCAATTCTATTTTTTTTGTGTCTTCAACTCTTCCATGGGGTTTCTCTCTTTTTATAGAAATTGTAGCAAAATCCAACCTTATTGTCAAGAAAAATCTTTAGCACATCATTTTTTGTTCATTTTTACCCTTCGTGGCACGATTCTTGCTTATACAAAACTTGTCCCCCATATATGGTAGTCATCAAAAAACTGAACCCAACTAATTGAAATTTTTTTTAAAAAAAGTGAAAAAAAGTCTTGACAAAATTTTTCAAATATGATATTTTTATACAAAATTCGGAGTAGGGGCAAACAGCCATTCGCCCCTACGAGAAAGAAAGGTTAACCTTTTGGTCCGCGCCTAAAGGCGGACTTACAAAAAGAGTCACCTAAACCGGACAAAACAAACAGAGGGGGGTGATAATTCTCGTTCGGGTGAAGGACTCGCCAAGGAGGAGAAATAAAGATGAAAGCTTTAGGCCATCACATTCTCTTAGAGATGTTTGATTGTGATCGCAAAGCTTTGAACAATGTCAAAGGAATAGAGAAGATTCTGGTGGAGGCGGCTAAGAAGTCTGGAGCCCACATCGTGAAGGTTCTTTTTCACAAGTTTAATCCGCACGGTGTCTCGGGTGTGGTAGTAATTGCGGAATCACATTTCACCATTCATACCTGGCCCGAATACGGCTATGCGGCGGTTGACCTTTTCTTCTGTGGGGACTCTATGGATTACTCCAAAGCGACCGAATACATTCGTCAAAAAGTAAAAGCCAAACATATCACTTCGGTTACTTTAGACCGAGGAGTTCTAAATTTTTAAGGGTTAGACCACGAAATCACGAAAGTAATTAGAAACTTATGGAAACTTATTGAAATTCATTGAAATTTATTGTCGTTCATTATTTCCACAAATTTCCATCAATTTCAATGTATTTCTATTTCGTATCTCCGTGGGGAAGATTCTATAATTTTTTTATGATCAAGAATTTTGGAGAACAATGATGCTGCCACAAAATCGTTGGTTTATTGAATATTTTGGTTCTACCGAAGCCCACATGCATGGAATCAAAGAATATCTTTTGAGTAAACAAACTCAATTTCAAAGGGTGGATTTGGTAGAGACTTTTGGCTATGGCTGCTGTCTTTTCTTAGACGGCAAAATTCAATCATCAGAAAAGGACGAATTTATCTACCACGAAGCCTTGGTGCATCCGCCATTATTGCTAATCCCGAAACCTCGTAAAGTAATGATTATTGGTGGAGCAGAAGGGGCGACCTTGCGCGAAGTATTGAAACACAAAACTATTGAAAAAGCAGTAATGGTGGATATTGATGAAGAATTAGTGAATTTCTGTAAAAAGTTTTTGCCTGAATGGGCAAAAAGTTCATTTGATGACCCTCGGAGTGAAGTGATTTATACTGATGCCCGAAAATATTTAGAAGAAACCGAAGAATCCTTTGATAGCATCATTATTGATTTGACCGAACCGATGGCTGGCAGTCCCGCCGTAAAACTTTATACAAAAGAGTTTTATCAAATTGTCTATCAGCATCTCACTCCTCAAGGCACTATCAGCCTTCAGGCTGGCACTACCCGACCAGGTGATACCACACTTTTGATGATGATTGCTAAAACTATTGAAACTTCCTTTCCGATTGTCCGCATTTATGAAGTCATTATTCCCTCCTTTGACCTTCCTTGGGGAATGATTCTTGGCTCAAAAGCCAACGACCCGAAAAATCTTTTTTGTCAAGAGATTGACCGCTTGCTAAAAGAACGAGAAATCCAAGACCTACTCTATTATGACGGAGAGACACATCAGGCGATTTTTTCTCTACCAAAGTTTTTGCGGGAGGCGCAAAAGAAACCATCTCGCCTTATTGAAGATGCCCACCCTTTAACTATCAACTAATTAACCGCTATCCGCTATCCGCTGGCCGCTAATCGCCAACCGCAGACCGCCTGCGATAAGCGGAATGCGGTTGGCGGAAAGTGTTAAATAAGGAGGAAATTTTGAGTTTATCTGAAGAAGAGCAACGACAGGCTCCGTTATTTGAAGCCTTGGCAAAATATGTCAAAACAGAAAAGACCCCATTCCATACCCCCGGTCATAAACAGGGCAAAGGAATTGATGCGGAATTAAAGAGATTAGTTGGTCAAGAAATCTTTAAATTTGATTTGACTGTTTTAGAAGAAACTGATTGTCTCTTCCATCCGATAGGAGCAATTAGAGAAGCTCAAGAGTTAGCCGCTCAGGCTTATGGTGCGGACAAGAGTTATTTTTTAATCAATGGCTCCACTGGTGGAAATTTGGCAATGCTCTTGGGCGTTCTCTTTCCCGGTGATAAAGTCATAGTGCCCCGCAACGCCCATAAGTCGGTTCTCGCAGGTTTGATTCTCACTGGGGCTATTCCAATCTATGTCTCTCCGGGAATTGACGAAGAAAGAGGCTTCGTCAAAAATGTCACTGCGGAAACAATTGAAAAAGTTTTAAAGGAACATCCAGATATAAGAGGGGTCTTCATTTCCAGTCCTACCTATCAGGGAATCTCCGCTGACTTATTGGGAATAGTCAAATTCATGCATCAGTATCATAAGATTGTAATGGTTGACCAAGCCCACGGACCGCATTTTCACTTTCATCCAGATTTGCCTATCTCAGCAATGGATGCTGAGGCTGATATTTGTGTAGAAAGCACACATAAGATTATTTCGGGGCTGACCCAATCGGCGATGCTTCATATCAAAGGCGAACGCATTGATTTGCGGGATTTAGAAAATATCCTTTTGATTATTCAGAGCACTAGCCCTTCTTATCTCTTAATGATTTCTTTGGATTTAGCTAGAAGACAGATGGCCACCCAAGGGAAAGAGCTTCTGGACAAAATAATTGCTTTGTCTAACCGAGCAAGAGAAGAAATCAATCATTTGGATGGACTTTATTGTCTACAACCTTGCGATGTGACTCCATTTTCTTTAGACCCTACTAAATTGACAGTCTTCGTCAAAGAATTGGGGCTCACTGGTTTTAAGGCAAGCAGAATTTTGGACCACCAATATCATATTCAACCGGAGATGGCTGATATTGATTCCCTTTTATTTTTAATTACCATTGGGGATGAAGAACAAGATTTGAAAAAACTCATTACCGGGTTGAAGAATTTAGGTGAAAAACATCGGGAGAATAATAATCATCTCTACCGGATTAATTGTTCTTTGCCTAAGAGTTATCCACCACTGAAACTCTCTCCGCGTGAGGCTTTCTTTGCCAAATACAAGACAATTCCTTTATCAGAGGCGATTGGAGAAATTTCCACTGAAATCTTCAGTGTCTATCCGCCGGGTATTCCAGTGATTGCTCCCGGAGAAGAAATTACCAAAGAGGCGGTGGAATATCTTCAAATGATGGAAAGAGGAGGAGCTACGATGGTGGGACCTTCAGACCAAAATGGTGGAATGGTTAGGGTGGTGGCGTAACCAGCAAATTATCAATAAGTCTTGTCTTTCCGATTTTCACCGCTAGGGTGATGAGAACTTTTCCTTCAATTATGGCTATTTTTTGCAAATTTTCTGGGTTGACAATAGCAATATAATCAATAGCGGCGCTCTTCTTTTCACTGATAAATTTTCGCATCCCTTCCCTTATTTTTTCCGATTTCCTTTCTCCTTCTAAAATCATTCTTTTTGCCAATTGAAGAGATTGATATAAAACAGTGGCATCTTTTCTTTCTTCTGTAGAGAGATAAGTATTTCTTGAACTCATGGCCAGTCCGTCTTTTTCACGCACAATTGGGGCGACAATGATTTTCACTGGCAGATTCAAGTCTTTAACCATTTGTGTAATCACTATTGCCTGCTGGGCATCTTTCTGCCCGAAAATAGCAACATTCGGCTGGACAATGTTGAAAAGTTTGATAACTACGGTAGTTACTCCACGAAAATGGCCTGGACGAGAAGCACCGCAAAGAACTTCCGTAATCTTCTCCACATTAACATAAGTAAGATAATCTTCAGGATACATCTCTTCAACTGTGGGAACAAAGAGAATATCACAGCCAGCCCTCTTGGCTAAAATTTTATCCCTTTCTAAATTCCTCGGATATTCTTTATAGTCTTCTTTCGGACCGAACTGGGCAGGATTTACAAATATGGAGACAACGACTAAATTATTTTTTTTCTTAGCCAGATGAATCAAAGAAAGATGTCCTTCGTGCAAATAGCCCATCGTTGGCACAAAGCCGATTGCTTTGCCCTGGCGGTGTGCTGTCTTAGCAATCCTCTGCATTTGTTTGATTTTAGTAATGATTTTCATTTTTCAAGTTTCCTGCTCAAAACCAACGCTTTTGGTCGCTATTAGTCATTGGCAAAATTTCAATTCATTAAAAATTAGATTATGTTCCAACAAAATAAAAGTCGCATCATTTGATATCGCCTCACCAAGTTGGTCTATGTTAAAAGTGCTTAATTCACGACCCAAAAAGGGCGAATATGTTATGCCGGTTATTTTAGCTGATACATCCATACCTAACACCTTCTCTTATGATAACTTCAAAAGTATCGTCTTGATGATAAAGTTCGGATTGTCCGTCAAAGCCGAGTTTTTTCTTTATAATAGGGATGAGAGATTTTTTTATTTCTATTCCAATACTGTTTCGCCCTAAATCTCTTGCCACCTTCATAGTGGTTCCACTTCCAGCAAATGGGTCAAGCACAGTTTCACCTACATACGAAAATAATTTTATAATTCTATAAGGTAATTCTTCTGGAAATGCGGCAATATCTTTTTCTAACTGTGACCCCGGCAGAACATTAGTCATTTCCCAAAGCATCATATACCATTTATTTTCGGAAAATTCTCTTATTTCTATTTTTGATACTTCCCTCGCATCTTTTGAAATTGAGCGATAATCAAATTTTCCTTTTTGAAAAATGATTATGCTCTCTAGGAGATTATCCGGATAAAAATACATCGGATAAGGATTTTGCAAAAGAACCCCACTTCTTCTGCTAATCCTTAAATATCCATCGGGTTTTTTCCAGATAATTCTGTCTCTATATCTAAACCCTGCATTGAGAAATATCTTAGTAGCATCTGAAACAATCGGGAATTTTTCTCCCTTCACAAGCATATCATCAATATTGAGGGCAGCAATTCTTCCATTCTTAAGAACTCTGAATATTTCTTTAGCAACCCTATTGAGAACACCTAGATACTGCCCATAATTCTTGAACAGTCCTTTATAATCAAACGGTGCATTAAAATAAGGAGGCGAAGTAACCATTAAATGTAAACTTTCATCTGGTATTTCTTTCATACTCATGCAATTCCCAATTATCAATTTGTGATGTGTGGCCATATTTCATCAATATTGTTCGATAAATCAAAACCCGCTTGATTCTAATTCAAACACGTTAATTCTAGTTTTGTTTGGCGATGACATGTTTATCTCCTGGCCAACTTTTTTCCAAATCAGGAGTGTATCTGTAATCCCGCCTATGGCGGGACTGCGAAATATCATCAGCGGGCTTTGGATATTTTAGTCGGTTCTCTATTATTTTGACATTCTCTGGGTCTATTTCTATGCCTATAGAGTTCCGTTCTAATTGATAAGCAACAGCTAAGGTAGTGCCTGTTCCAGCAAACCGAATTTGACGCCTGCTTTTTTATTTACCTCAAGCATAGTCTCAATCTCTTTTTTAGTTTATGAAAAACTATGTCTTAATGTGGGGAACTTTCCTGATTTCACTTCTTCCTTATATTTTTTGCAAGCCTGGCGCATTATAGTGGCAACTTGGGCGTAGCGCTTGGCAAATTTAGGCACAAACTCCTCAAATCTACCCAACATATCATCAATCACCAGCACCTGCCCATCACAATAAGGTCCTGCTCCAATGCCAATGGTAGGAATAGAAATTTTTTCGGTTACTTCCTTTGCTAATTTCCAGGGGATTTTTTCTAAGACTAACGAGAAACACCCGGCTTGTTCCAACATCTTTGCTTCTTTCAGAAGACGCTCGGCGTCTTCTTTATCTCTGGCTTGCACAGGGTATCCCCCGTAGCGATGGACTGACTGTGGCATTAGACCTAAGTGTCCCATCACCGGGATTCCTCTCTCTACCAAGGCTTTCACTGTCTTCACCATTGGTTGTCCCCCTTCTATCTTTACTGCCTGCGCACCACCTTCTTTCAGACATCTGCCTGCATTCCTAATCGCTTCGGGAACAGAAGTTTGAAAAGAAAGAAATGGCATATCCGTAATTACCAAGGCATTTTTCGCCCCCCGGGCCACCGCTTGAGTGTGGTAGAGCATTTGTGTCAAAGTAATAGGAAGTGTATTTTCATAGCCAGCATAGACCATTGAGGCAGAATCACCAACTAAAATAACTTCAATTCCAATCTCGTCAAGGATAGCGGCTGTAAGATAGTCATAAGCAGTAAGCGCCGCTATTCTCTCCTTCCGCCTCTTCATCTCTATTAAACTAACTGGTGTAATCTTCTTCTTTGGCATCTTCGATCAACCATTTATAAATCGGTTTTACTATTATTGTTTTATTTTGAATTTTTATCCTTTCTTCCTTGTCTAAAGTCAAAATAAAAGAATTGGTTGTCTTTAATTCCTTCCTAGCTATAGCTAATGCGTTTATTTCTCTATCTCTAACTTTCTGCTCTTTTATATTCTCAGTCACTTGCACAAGTATAATATCTTTGCCATTTTTTATTAAGAAATCCACTTCTAAATTATTGGCGGTTCTGTAATAATAAATATCTTTGTATCTCCGCTTAAGTTCAACGAATACCAAATTTTCTAAAAACTTACCTTTATTTTTGGAAAACTGAAAAGACACGGCCTCTGTCAGTCCATTATCTAGACAATAAATTTTTTTAGGAGCGATAAATTGTTGTTTTAAAGAATAAGAGAATCTATTGATGGCAAATATAAGAAAACTATTTTCCAGATACTCCACATAACTCTTGACAGTATTGACGCTCCCCAATTGTAACATTTGCTTCAGATTATTATAAGAAAATAATCCGGCAATATTGCTTAAAAGATAAAAACTTAGTTCTCTCAAAGCCTTTATTTCTTTAATCTCGTATCTGGCGACAATATCTCTATATAGTATATCCTCGTATATCCTCTTTAGCACGATGGGGTCTTTATACTTCAAATACTCTGGCATTCCACCTTTTTGCAAGTATTCATTAAAATAATTTTTTATCAGTCCTCTTTTGGTAGTGTAGGACATATCGTTCTTTTGCAGAACATATCCCTTAAAAAGTAAAAACTCCCTGAAAGAAAAAGGATAAAGCTCCAGCATAATGCATCTGCCAGTTAATTTTGTCCCTAATTCTTTGCTCAGAAGTGAAACATTTGAGCCAGTAATAAAAAACTTGTATCCCCTATCTTGCATCCTTCTTACAAAAATTTCCCATTTGGGGGCATTCTGTATCTCATCAAAAATAAAAACTTTTTTCTCTCCAAAAAGTTCTAAAAATATTTCATATAGATTATTAAAATCCTCTATTTCAAATTTGATAAGTACTCTACAAACAGTTTGCTCCTACGGAGCAGATTGAAGCCTCCAGGCACGCCCTCGGCCTTGCCGAGAGGCAGGCAGGGCGTCGTTGTAAAGGCAAAACAGGCTTATATTATTGTGCCAGAAGGTCGCCGACTTGCCAAAGCCACTTTGGCGACGGCACGCTTTCAGAGGCAGATTTTGAGCCAAAATTTAACAAAGCGCTGATTGTTTTTCTCGCTACATTACCCTTTCAAATAATCTGTGAAAATCCGTGTTCTCCGTGGTTAAAATGTTTTTTTTAGGGGAAACTAGTGCTTTGTGACACTAATTTTTGATATTGTAATAGAACCTGTTAAGTTTCTTACGAGCAATGTTCTTTGTAAACTGCCAGGAAACGGTTGCTTTCTGACGATTACGTTGTCTGACCCAAGCA
>JBFLXN010000199.1:0-4448 GCA_040755715.1 Candidatus Edwardsiibacteriota bacterium | reverse complement strand
GGTATAACCATTGTCGGTTGCATCAGTCGTTGAATTACCAAACTCCGGCTAGGGTAGCTCTCAAACAGTATGAGGTAAAAGAACAAGAAATTATCAATCGCTTGACTTTTTGTCAAGCAAAATCTTCGGGTCTTTCCCATTTTACTGGCAAATCATATTAATTGTTCTTTGAGGTAATGAATAATTTGAAACAGTTTAGGATGGTCTAATCTTCCTTTTGGACTCCGTCTTCTTTTTGAACTTTTGACGAGTACCGCAATAAGAGCACTGAACCCACTTCGGAATTCGAGGCTCTACAATCCTAATCTTAGGGATGTTGAACATAGAGTATCCTCTCTTTTTGAGGATACTCTATCAGATTAAATTTCAAAGAGCAAATTATAACTATTTTGCCAGTAATTTGGGACAGACGCACAATTGCTATATCTATCAAGACATTACATCCCAAATTTGCCAGTAAAGTGGGAAAGACCCTAATTTCTATTTTTCAACCTGACCCCATTTACCTTTACCTAAGAGATGGGTAAAGTATTGTAGTAGATCTTTACTCTTAATTTATACATTTTTTCTGATTTGAAACAAAGATTTGGGCGTTTCTGGAAGACATTGTGTTCAAGCATGTTCGGATCAAATGGAAGCTCTCGTTCTTCCTCAATGGTCCAAGGTTGTGACAATCTTTTTTTCATTTCCTCAACACGGCGTTTATCTCTGAAGTGTTTATGCCACAAAAATAAATGCTCTCGGTTCAGAATAGCCTGATATTTCGGCAAACTCGTTCTAAACCACCGGCTTTGGTTTTGAAGAAAACTCGCCGTCTTTTTACCAGCCATCTTGTAATCATAGGACGTACCAAAAAGATCAAGTGGGACTATTGCCGAGATCTCGGGATTGCGGCTAACTGGGGCATGTGGTTCCAGCTTAAAAGTAGTAATTCCCACAGAGTCAAAATATTGCTGGTTCTCTCGAATTAACGAGAATGTCTGCAAAATATCTTCCTCGGTCTCACCAGGAAACCCAAGAAAAAAGAAGCCATGGATCCAAACACCTGTTGAAGAAAGAATCGGTAGGACTTCTCTGAGCAGAGAAAGAGAAAATCCTTTGTTGATTTTTTCAAAAATAGTCGGAGAACCGGATTCAATTCCTAAAAAAGAGCGATGGCTCCACTTTGCCGTAGTTGTTCAACATTTTCTTTCTTCAGATAGATTGATTCTATGCGGGCAAGAGAAAACCAACTGACCCTATCTTTTTGTTCTAATTGAGAAAGGCTATTAATCGTCTTGAAGGGAATACTTTCATCCACGAAGGTAAAGGTATCTGTTTGCCAGCGTTTCTTTAAAGTTTGAATTTCAGATTTAATGTTTTGGGACTTCCCTTGCCGGAAAGGTCCGTAGATATGAGCGGTATCGCAGAACGCACATTTTCGCCAATAACATCCCCTTGACGAAAGAAGCGGTATTATTCGGGCAGGAACAAAATAAAGCTCGAAGGGAATCCCTTCAAAATCAGGAGTTGGCCAGGACTCAGGCTCCAAATAGACTGTTTCTCCGGTTTCTACCAATTCACCATTGCTATCTGGGAAGATAATCCCTAGTATTTGATTAAAGTCTCCTCCTAACCGAACCACTTTCACCAGTTTTTCCAAAGCGAACTCGCCTTCATTAACTATTATGGAATCAAAAAATGTAAAAAGTTCTGGTATATCTCTAATCATTTCTTTACGGCTGCTTAGGACGGGGCCACCCACGGTAATATGAACACTGGGGTATTTTATTTTGATATGCCGACATAACAAAAGAGAGGAAATAATTTGGCCAACATAAACCAGGGAAATCCCCACTACTTCAGGATCATTTACCAAGAGGTTCTCACAATATCTTGAGTAAAACTCGTTCAGAAGTTCAAAGTCTGGGCTTTTGAGAACTTGAACCAACATTTCTCTACTTGTAATTAACTCATATTTGGTATTAACAAAGTTAAATTGGAAATGAGGGTGAAGCATAGAAAAAACATTAAAGAAACCATCGCAGACTAAATAGTTGGCATAATAACCCTCAGGGTGGTAGAACATCTGGGGATCTCGCAAGGTCATTTTTGCTTTCTCTACTTTACCCCGGAGATTCTCACCAATAAGACGAACCCGAATCAAATTATAGTATCTTTTCTGTTCATCAAGATTTAGAAACGGTCGCTTCTCAAAAAGAGAAACCCTCTCTTCTGCAATCTTCAAAATTCGTTCCAAAATTGACTCTGAGAGTAGATAGTCATAGAAACGAACATTAACATCATCTTGAAATACTTTTTCTCCCTTAGACTTCAGGTAGGCCGTAAGCAACGGAATACTAAGGTAAGGAATAAATGGCGCCCACTGTGGTGGAAATAACAAAATAGTTGTCCCGGGTTTATTATCGTTCATAGCCATTGTCTAATGTTTGATTTTGCTTGAAGATCCTTAAATCTGCCAGCGGCCATAATCTTCCCATCGCCCAGAACAAAGATATTATCGTTTCTTTGTTCCACAAACTCAAAATCGTGGGTAACGACAATGATGGTTAATTGTTCTTTCAGATTGTCTAATAAGGTAAACAAAGACTTTTTAGAGAGGAGGTCAAGATTTGCTGTTGGCTCATCCAAAAGAAGAATCTGAGCACTGCGTAATAACGCCCTAGCAATAGCCAGACGCTGTTTCTGCCCCCCTGAAAGATAGCAGCCTTGGGGACCGATAACATACTCCAGCCCATTGGGTAACTCATTAATAAATTCCCAGAGATTCACTTCCTTACATACCGAGATTATTTGTTCTTCTGATATAGGTAGCCCCATCGTAAGATTAAACCGAATTGTATTGTTTAGTAAAAAGACATCTTGTTCTACTAAACCAATCTCCTGACGGAGAGCGGAAAGGGAATGAGATTTAAGTGGCTTTTTATCAATTGTGACAGACCCCTGATAGCGGTCAGAATAACCGAGTAAGAGGTTTAAGAGAGTTGTCTTGCCAATACCAGATTTTCCCAGAATGACATTAATATCCCCCCGTCTAAACTCTACATTGAGAAAAGAAAGAATTTGATTTTCCTCGGAATAACCGAATTGGACGTCCTTGAAACCGATGGTCCCCTCCGAAATCTCTACTATTTCTCTACTCTCTCGTTCTTCATCCATTTCCAGTATCTCCTCCAGCCGATCGAGAGAAACAAGCATCTGATTGAGTTCAATTGAAGAGTCAATTAAGTTCTGAATCGGTCCGAAAAACATTGAGACGTAAGAAAAGAGGGCGACAAGGGCTCCAAGAGTCAATTCACCATGCAACATTAGATAGCTTCCATAGCCAAGAATCAGCAAGTGTCCCACCGCTGTAAACGAAGCGGAGACACTCGTAGCCTTGATGCCGCTTGTGCGCACTGTTCTACCGATATCTATCAATTTTTTCACATGATTCCTGTTGAGTTGAGCAATAATCTTTTCATAAGCCATCTTTCTGATAGGGGCCAGAAAAGAAAGACTTTCTCGGAGAAATTCAGTGACGGTAGAGAAATAGGAGTAAAGCTCTTGGGTCTTTTTATGAATTATTTTGTTAAATCGCAGGGCAAAGATAACATATACCGGCACTAACAAATAAGCAGTAAGACCAATCTTCCAATTCAAGTAGAAGATGAATAGCGACATAACAATTATTGAGAAGATAGAATTAATGCCTACAAAGACTATTCTGCCTACCAAAGCCGTCAAGGAATGGGCATCATTGTTCAGCCGGTAGATCAAATCACCGACTTCTACTTTGGGTATCAAAGGGAGAGGAAATCGCAATACCTTATTAAATATTTCAATACGCTTTTGCTCTACCAGCTGTAACCCTAGTTTGAGATTTGCCACCTGGTAAATATATCGTACGGAAATTAGAATCAGGTTGATAGCAATAATTAATAGAACAAATTGCCATAGAAGACGGAATTTCTTACTAAGTAAAATAGAATCTATTAGGTATTTTACCAGCATTGGTTCCACATAAGTGACAAGGGTAACTACTAAAGAAAGAAAAACGACAAAAAAGAAATGGCCTTGGTATACACGAAGCAGTTTGATAATTTTTTTTATATTCTTCATTTTTGTGTGTCTCTAAGTGTGATTGAACTAAACGAAATAATTTAAAACGGCGTTTTTTATGCCTTTTTTAGCCATTAGTATATTTGAAGAGGGACAAGAGTAGGACAGGATTAGCATCTATTCGGTGAAATGTTTGGTTCTTGAGTTAGTGACTGTCGGGTCGCTCATTTGGATGCTATGCCGTGGCGTTGCAGTCGTTTGTCATGTCAATAGGAGGCGGCCACTAGTGGTCTGTGACACTAATTTTTGATATTGTAATAGAACCTGTTAAGTTTCTTACGAGCAATGTTCTTTGTAAACTGCCAGGAAACGGTTGCTTTCTGACGATTACGTTGTCTGACCCAAGC
>JBFLXN010000198.1:0-4465 GCA_040755715.1 Candidatus Edwardsiibacteriota bacterium | reverse complement strand
ACAGCCCAAGCCCCGATAAATCGGGGCTTCAGGGCCTCCTCAAAAGCACAAGAAAAGTGCCTCAGAGGCTTATATTATTGTGCCAGAAGGCTTCCAGGCAGATTTTGAGCCAAAATTTAACAAAGCAACTCTAAAAATAAAGAGAGTCGTAGGTTGAATTTTTTCAGCGTTTCCGTGTTTCGGTGGTCAAATTTGACACAACCACTTTTTGACAGGAGAAAAAATTATGGAATGTCCTATTCGTTTTGTGCGTAAACCTGATGAGGCAGAATGCATCCAAGAAAAATGTGCCTTCTGGGTTGACGCCGCTTTCTTTGCCAAGGGGATTGAAGAGCCGGAAAAATTTTCTGCCTTGGGATTACCGAGCACGGCCAGGGTTGCTTCCACCACCGCAGAAAAAGCCGAAGGCAAATGCGCTATCAGAACCATTGCAGAAATAGTGGCTAGAGGACGAACCTAATAATCTCCCCCCTCGCTTTTAAAAAAGGAAGAATTAACATATTAACTGACCCAACCCTTAACCGAAACGA
Source organism: Candidatus Edwardsiibacteriota bacterium (assembly GCA_040755715.1). GTDB lineage: Bacteria > Edwardsbacteria > AC1 > JBFLXN01 > JBFLXN01 > JBFLXN01. The sequence goes on along the minus strand of JBFLXN010000198.1, from coordinate 3,935 downwards.
GCTTTGCAACCGTGACCATAACCTATCTGCCATATGTAGTTTCTGTATCAGCGTATAAGCGTATCAGCATATTATCATTTCGTGTCTTCAATGAAAAAATATAGAGTCGGTGTAGTGGGAATTGGACTGGTTGGTCAGGAAATCTTGCGTGTTCTTTTGGCACGCAAATTTCCCCTTGCAGAGAGCATAAAAATTCTTGCTCTGCACCCAAGAGAGATTGAACTAGAAGACAAAACATTTGAGGTAAAGAAAGCAACCTCTCAAGAACTTGATGGATTGGATTTTGTTTTCTTTGCTGGCACTGAAGGAGAAAAAGGAGCAAGCGTCACCTTAGCTCCAGAAGCAATTAAGAGGGGAGCAATCGTCATTGACAATGGAGCTGATTTCAGACTCAATCCTGAAGTACCACTGGTTGTTCCAGAAGTGAATCCAGAAGACTTGAAGTGGCATAAAGGTCTGATTGCCAATCCAAATTGTTCCACTATTCAGTTAGTCGTGGCTTTGGCTCCGATTCATAGAATAGCCAGAATAAGACGAATTGTGGTTTCTACTTATCAAGCAGTTTCTGGAATTGGAACAAAAGGGATTGAAGAATTAAGGAGTGAAGCAATGGAAAGATTTGCCGGAAGTGGAAATATAAAAACCGAGAAATTTGAAAAGCAACTACGGATTCATAAAATGTGTGAAAATCTGCCTGCCCTTGTGCTTCGCATCCTGAGACAACGGCCAGGGTGTCAATCTGTGGTTCCTTATCTTGAAAAGAAAATCTTTCCGCAAAGAATTGGTTTCAATCTATTCCCTCAAATTGGGGAATTCTCTGAATTAGGCTATTCTGCGGAAGAATGGAAAATGGTAAAGGAAACACAGAAAATCCTGCACGATGACTCTATTCACATCAACGCCACTTGTGTCCGAGTGCCTGTTTTCAACGGACATGCGGAGTCGGTCTATATTGAGACAGAAAAAAAATTGTCTCTTGAAGAAATATATGAAATCCTAAAAAATGCCCCACAAGTTAAATTGCTGAGAGAAAAATATCCTACCCCGATTGAAGTAAGTGGCAAAGATGAAGTTTTCATTGGTAGAATAAGAAAGGATCCATTCCAGGATAATGCTTTTTCTCTATGGACAGTAGCCGACAACTTGCGAAAAGGAGCAGCTACCAATGCGGTGCAGATTGCGGAAAAAATCTTAGAAATACAACTATCTCAAACTCTTGAATTGACAAAAAATTAACTGCTGCAGCACGTTAAAGAATTAGATGCGACCTGTTTCCAAAAAAGAGCCGTCGGCTTTCACCGACGGCTCTTTTATTCCCACAAACTCGCTCACCTCACAACCACCATCTTCTTCACATCTTGAAACTGCCCCCTGCCTGCAAAAGATAGAAATAAACGCCACTTGCAAGATTGTCTTATCTGGGTCCTCTGGCTTCATCAATACTGCCATAGTTCAAGCTCATAGATAGGAGTTTTCCAAAGATAACTTGCGGGAGCAGTGCTGTTAGTTACAGTAAGTCTAACTTCCAAGACATTCGTAGCACTTGATAAAGTGAATGCTTTCCCCGTGTGAGGTAGGAATGTAGAATTAACCAAAGTAAACCAATTTGTTGTGTCTGTAGTCCCTTCAATTTGAAAAGTCAGGTCATGATAATAGGGATGAATCACAATTGTTCTAATAGATTTTATCGAAGGCAGACTAATTTTCAACCAAGATGGTAAAGGATAATCAGCCCAGAAGGTTCTCCCCTGCTCTACATTTGCTATTCCATCGTTAGCTTGACTAGGAGTTGCATCATATCCCCCATAACTTGACCAGCCTGAAGCCGAGGCAATTGCGCCCTGACTTTGTAAAGCCACATTTGTTCCTGTAGCAAATTTACTCACTAAATTAGCAGTCAGAGTTGTTGCTTGACCATCCACTACAACAGGCTGTTCATACTCAATTGCATGCCACTCGTAGTATCCATCTTTAGCTAACGTTACGCAATAGCTCCCAGCAGTTAATCCAGTGAAGGTATAAGGTGTCAATTGTGTCCACGAGCAAATGGAACCACTTGGTCCCCGTAGACAAATCTTAGCACCAGAAGGAACTGATTCAATGGTGAGGCTGTTAGGTTGAATAACAGTTACATTAATAACGGCTGAAGTTCCAACATTGTTTGCCACATCATAAGCTTTAGCGCAAATTGTATGCGAGCCAGAAAGGCCAGAAGTGCTCCAAGAATAACCATAGGGCGCATCAGTATCTGTAGATACTAAGTTTCCGTCAATATAAAACTCAACCTTATAAAACTCAACCTTGGTCACGCCTTTATTATCAGTTACATCTGCTGTAATATTCACAGTTCCGCTTACAGTCGCATTATTAGCAGGATATGTGATACTGCAAGTTGGTGCTTGGGTATCAGGCCCAGTTGTAGTTTCCTTCTTCTTGCTGCATCCTACAATAACGAGCCCTGCCACGAGAAGAACTACCAATATCTTTTTCATTTCTGAACTCCTTTTCCTGTGCCAATTTTTACCATAGTTTCAATTTTTGAATTTTTCTTCACTAATCGTCTTCTTGTCCACTACAGCAAATCAGTTATCTCCAGGCACAGGCATTTGAAAACAACCTTATGCTGTAGCAGACCGGCATTACTTCCCTTTTTGCCTTCGTTACTACCTTAACACAATCCCGCCAAAAGGCGGGACTATTGATTTTCCTATATCTCCCAGCCCTCAGTGCACATCTGACCTAAGTCAAAACACTTCTAACCCAGGTAAGAAGACTTCTAACCTAAGTTAAAACACCTCTTACCAAGGTCAAATCGCTTCTAACCCAAGTCAAAAGACTTCTAACCAGGTCAGACCACTTCTAACTCAGGTAAAACCGGTTCTGACCCAGCTCAGAACACTTCTAACCCAAGTAAAATCACTTCTAACCAAGGACAAAAGACCACTCCTCTAACTCAGATAGCATCTAACCTAAGCCGCCTCAGGTCTTTCTTTTCCCTTTTCTAAGCAGGTGTCTCTCCTCTCTTCTTTCCTCTCTTTGCTTCTATAACCATCAGGTCTCTTATCTGGCGAATTCTTTTGGAGATGGAATGGTTTCGTCCGAGTGTTCCTACAATCGCATCCGCTCGGTCACTTGCTCCCCGATAGGCAATGCCTGTCTTTTCTTGAGAGATTTTGGAAGCCTTGGTAAAATCAGCATATGCTTTTGTCTGCGTCCCTTCTGCCTTTTCTGCCTCCTGATTCTGTGCCTCCTGCTCTTTTATGTTGCCATCTACATCAAACTTCTCTGCCGTAAGTTCTGCCCTGCCTTCTTTCATTATTTCTATTATCTGTCGGGCAAATGAGCGTTTTTGTGCCTCGGTTAATGCGGCCATCTTTTTCCCTCCTTTTGATTTAAATGCTGCGATTACGGCGATTCAAACACCGATTACAGAGACCTCACCCCTGCCCCTCTCCGCTGCGGAGAGGAGTTCGGGGTGAGGTCGCCAAATAAAAAATCCTCTCAACCACGTTTTCATATATAAAACGGGGCGAGAGGATTGTAAGAATTGATAAATTGAATTCTTAAATGACCTTGCTAACCGGGCATACCTCCAGAGAGAGAGAGAGAGAGAGAGAGAGAGAGAGAGTTACTACAGTGCTTCATCTTGCAAATTCTCCTCTTTTTTCAGCCTTTCCGCCAAAGTCCCGACTTGTCGGGACGTGTTGTTGGGCGGACAGTTGAGCGAGGTGAAATCCCAATGTCTTTTATCGGGACTTTTGGGGTTTTGCTTTCAGCTGTTGGCTTTTTGCTTCCGGCTTTTCTCCTTATATTATAGTTACTGGTGAAAAATCAAGACTTCAATATAACTGGTTCCTGATAAGGGAAGCCAAAGTTTTTGCTCTTTGACATTTTCTATTCTTATTTTCTTTTTCCTTTGCGAGAACGATAAATTC
>JBFLXN010000197.1:0-4532 GCA_040755715.1 Candidatus Edwardsiibacteriota bacterium | reverse complement strand
AACCTCCTCGGAAATTTTTTGACATTTAAATTATATCATAATTTCCGAGGATACTCAAGAAATAATCAGACTGGAAATCACTATTTTTTGTTGGAATAAATAATTTTTCACCAGTAACTATAATACAAAAAAACTTAAAAAGTCAATAAATTTTATAAGATAAACCAGAAGTTTCTGATTATTTCATGATTCTGTATTTTCGTGGTAATCGTTTATGGTATCATTCCTTTCACCCAAATCCTCTCCCCATCTGTCTCAATCGTAATCGCTCCACTCTCATCAGTGCGATAAATTTCTGCCCCCAATTTTCTATACCCTTCTATCACACAAGAATCGGGAAAACCAAAACGATTGAATTCCCCTACAGAAATAACGGCAATCTTTGGCTTCACTTTCATAATAAATTCTTCTCTAAACGAAGTTAGACTCCCGTGATGCGGCACCTTCAATACCGTAGCCTCTAATAAATCCCCTTGTTTTAGCAATTCCTCTTCAACTTCATTTTCAATGTCTCCGGGAAACAAGAAAGAAATCTTGCCATAGGTGATTTTCAATACTATAGAAGTATTATTCACCTTGTGTGTTTTTACCCAAGCAGAATCAGGGTGAAGAACAAAAATTTCTGCCGGATAGAATCCCTGAATCTTCTCACCTCTTCTAGCCAAACAATATTCCACTTTCTTATCCTGAATTTTCTGTAGTGCTTCCTGATAGGTCTGCGATGGATAGATTTGACCTGAATCAATCACTCGTTTTACCTTAAAATGGTTTAACAAATAGACTGCGCCGCCAATATGGTCTATTTGTGGATGAGAGAAAATCAAACCGTCAAAAGAAGAAATCCCCCAATACCAAAGGGATGGAGCAATGATTCTTTCTCCGCTATCAAAGGTCAACGTTCTTTGACCAGCATCAATCAAAAGATTTTTCCCATCAGGAAATTGCAATAAAGCCGCATCACCCTGACCCACAGCAAAAAAAGTTACCTTAAGCCTGCGCGGAGCAAAGACTGATTGCCAGACAAAAATGTTGAGGCCACATAAAAGTGAGAATACAAAAAGACGGCGGAAGCGCCGAGATGCCTGCCAATTGGCTAAAAGAAATAAAAGAAGATAGTAAAAAATCAGAAAGGCATACGAGGGTTTAGGAACACGAAAATAGGCATAGGGGACCGTAGCAGAAAATTCTACTGTCTTTAGTATTAGCGTTAGCGGAATCCAATTAGCGGCGGAAAAAATGCCGGCTAAAGTGAGACTAAAAATTCTAAAAAGAACTGTGGCAAAGCCCAAAGCGGTAGCCCAGCCAACTAATGGGATGATAATTAAGTTACTCAAAAGGGAAATGATTGGCAATTTATAGAAATAGAAAGCGACCAATGGTGTAGTGGTCAATTGAGCGGCTAAAGAGACTGAAAATGGTAAAAGAACCCACTTATCAAGCCAGGGAAATTTCAAGAAAGTAGAGGTTTGATTAATCAAACCCTTTTGAATCTTCGGGGTAAGAGCAATAATTCCCAAAGTGGCGGCAAAGGAAAACTGAAATCCCACATAAAAGAAATCCTGCGGCCACAGAAGCAGAATAATTAGCGCTGAAAGTGCCAAAGAATGATATAGACTGACCTCTCGCTCTAAGGTTTGAGAAATCATAAAGACAAAAGCCATAATGGTGGCGCGCACTACTGAAGGAGTTAAATCAGTAATGAAGGCATAGAGAATCAACCCCAAGAGTGTTACCCACACCGCCCACTGGTGAGGAAGGCGCAAAAATCGGAGAAAGAGAAAAAAGACCAGAGCAACTAATCCCACATTGAAACCAGAAACAGCTAAAATATGAACCACACCAGTATCGCTGAAGGCAGCTAAAACTGGTTTAGGAAAGTCTTCTCTTTGACCGAGAGTAATCCCTTTCAACAAGGCTTTCTGAGGACCAGCCATCGTTTCTTCAAAGACCTGGTCAACAAAATGTTTAATAGGGAAGACGACTTTTGTCAAAAAGAAATTTTTCCCTGCTCGTCTGATTATTTGCACTGATTCATCAGAAGGAAGATAAAGTAAGGCATAGACTCCTTCTCTTTTTAAGTAGGCTCTATAGTCAAAACCACCAGGATTTCTTTGTGCGGGTGGCAGACGCAGTTCGCCTTGAATTTTTAAGAAATCCCCGTATTGATAAATGTTGTTCTTCTCTTTGATATTTACCCGTATTTTTCCGCAAGACCTCTCCCTTTTTCCCTCCCCCATTGGGGGAAGGAAAGGGTAGGGTTGAGAAGAAATTTCTTTTACTTCTAAATCAAAGATTGCTTTCGTTCCCACAATTTCAGGGTCATTACGAATTTCGCCGAAAATTATGACTTCTTTCTTCAGCGGCAGAAAGTTACTCAAATGATGTTTGGGTAATTCTTTTTGTCTGATTTGGTAATTGAATATACCGAATGAAATTAAAATGGCTAGGAGAAAAATTTCGCCTTTGAAAAGAATGTAGCAAAGGCAAGCAAAGGGAAAGAGGAAAAATAAAAAATAAGTGGGGATATTGAAGTGGTGAGCTATCAATATCCCCAGAAGATACGGCAAAAGAAATCTAACGGCGGAGCTTTTCATGAGGTTAAAAGTTTGGTAGTGGTCGCATTCATGCGACGGGTTTGCCGTGCAATAAATTGCACCGCTACCTCAATATAATCATCTTCTTTGTCACAGTGAAGTCTCCTGCCTGCAAGCGATAGAAATAAACGCCAGATGCCACAGGTTTGCCACTCTCATTCTTTCCATCCCAAGGGCAGGTGTAAAAACCTGCCCCTACATTTTCATTCACTAATGTCTTCACCAACTGTCCCGCAATGTTATAAATCTTCAAAGACACATCGGATTCCTTAGGCAATTGATATTTGATTGTTGCTTGATTAGAGAATGGATTTGGGTATGCCTGTCCTAAACTAAAGACTAATGGCTGATGACTAATGACTGAATTTGTGGTCATCGCTCCACCGCCACAACCTTCTCCTTCTTCTTTCTCAAATTGATACAACTCTGCTTTGATTATGGCGGCATACTCGCCATCTTTACGAATAATTTGAAAATTGAGAACACCATCCTTGAACGCCGCTGGTGGAAGGGATAATACGACAGTATCCGGAATCCCTGCCTTGAATTTTATCAGTCTTGCCGAACCACGGGTGACCTTCAACATCTGTTTCCATTCACCAGCACTCTCGTGATAGGAGACTACCTTTAATTGATAAGACATCTCTGGACTCAAATTAGGGAATTGATATTCAAGGGCAGTAGTGCTATAATCCACGGCATATCCAGAAGGATAGACAAGGTAACCTTCACGAGACACAAGATAAGGTGAACCCTCTTCTGTCCCGCCTTCCATTGTATAAAACGCTGAAGGTATTCCTATATATTGTTTCTGTTTGAAAGCAATTTCGTAGGGACTTTTCGTCCCTTCTGTCCAGATTTCGTAGATTGTATGCACAGGCCTCACAAGTGTTCCTGTTAATCTGTGTTCAATATGTGGAAAATTAGACACTGCAGAACTCTGACTCAAATTCTCAGGGGTCTCCATATAAGCAATATTCCAGAGATATGTTTCCCAGTTTGTTCCGGAGAGATTTTCTGCCCAGGAAATCCAATTATTTTCAGCAAATACAGGATATTCGGAGTTATCAGGGGTAGGACGGACAGAGGATGGAGAAGACCACGCACCTGTAAGATACCTCTGTGTCGTATAGATGTCAAATATTCTTGTCCCTTCTGCCTGTTCCTCAGCCCAGAGCACGGTTATCCTATCGCCGTAAATATCAATCGTAGGGTGTTGCGAAAGATTGTTTGGGCTTGACGAAAGGTTTACTGGAGTTGACCAACCCCCTGTATTCTTAGTAGAGTAATAGATTTCCCCATCGTCTCTCTGCCAAACGACATGTGGATAACCAAAGCGGTCCACCGCTACCGAGTTAAATGACTGAGTGCCGCCAGTGCCGATTAATTCTTCTGTGGCGACGGTAATATCTGTTACCGGAAATTGGTAACAAAATAAGTCACCTTCGCGATGGGGAATGGTGTAGTATCTGGTCGTCACTAAATAGGCAATATCAGCACTTGTTACCGCGAGGGAAGGTTCAGAAGTAGTGCAAACAGGGAGAACGAGCGTTTCTGGTGGCGCAACCGAGGCTAATCGTGTATAACAAACATTGCTACCCGAAACCCAGGCAAGACAGGGTTTGTTCTGAGAGTCTAAATCTATTGCCGGGAATGTCCCATTGCCAATTAAGACAGGCAGTTTCCAACTTGTTCCGCCGTCTGCAGAAGAAGTCGCAAAGATTTTATTGGCTGATTCATAGGTGGCCCAGAGGGTATTAGTATTCGGCACTCGCACCAATTTCCGCCCATTGTTATAGGCGGTGGCAAGGGAAGAATAAGAAGTAAGTTGTCCAGGAACAAAGTGGTAATTTCCGGTATGATAGATGTCGTGATGGAACATCCCCCATTCAATATTCTTGGCATCGTATGTTGCAGAAAGGTCCCAGGTATGGACCT
>JBFLXN010000196.1:0-4537 GCA_040755715.1 Candidatus Edwardsiibacteriota bacterium | reverse complement strand
AATTTCTTATGCAACTGTTTTGCCATAATCCAAACCCTCCTTTTTGGGTTAGATTATAGCAGTTTAAGAGTTCACTTTTGAACTTTAAATTCGCTAAAAAGAGTTCACTTTTGAATTTTAAATGACAGTGGTAGTCTTTTTTCCTTGACACTCAAGAAGAAAAATTGGTATTCTGTCTTTAAGGAAAATCCTGTTAATCCCGTCAAATGCTTACCTTATAGACCAGGAGGATTTCTTTATGCCAGAACTACTTATTTTTGAGTTGAGTTCGCCGGGGCGGCAAGGTTTTTCTCTGCCTGAGTGTGATGTCCCTCTAAAACCTTTGGAACAATTGCTACCCAAAAAATATCTGCCTCAGCACCCTCCCGCCTTACCTGAAGTGAGCGAGGTAGATATTGTCAGACACTTTGTCCGGCTCTCTACTCTCAATCACCATGTTGACAAGGGATTTTATCCTTTAGGTTCCTGCACGATGAAATATAATCCTAAGATAAACGAAGAAATTGCCACACTTTCAGGCTTCAGGCAAATTCATCCATTACAACCAGTAGAGACAGTTCAAGGCGCCTTGCGTCTGATGTATGAATTGAGCGAATATCTTGCCGGGATTTCTGGACTGGATGCAGTGACTTTACAACCAGCCGCCGGAGCTCACGGGGAATTGACCGGCTTAATGATGATTCGTGCCTATCATGAAAAAAAAGGAAATCCCCGTTCAAAAGTCTTAATCCCTGACTCCGCTCATGGCACAAATCCAGCCTCTACCACACTTTCTGGCTATCAGACAATACAAATTAAATCTAATCTTGAAGGACTAGTAGATGTTAATGAATTGCAAAAGGCAATGGATGAAGAAGTTGCCTGTCTGATGTTAACCAATCCGAATACTCTTGGACTCTTTGAGAGACAGGTATTGCAGATTGCTGAAATAGTGCATCAAAAGGGTGGTTTACTCTATATGGATGGGGCAAACCTTAATGCGTTAGTTGGTATCACTCGTCCAGGTGATTTTGGTGTGGATGTCTTACACTTCAATTTGCATAAGACATTTTCTACACCTCATGGGGGAGGCGGGCCGGGTTCAGGCCCAGTAGGAGTGAAAAAGGAATTGAAAGAATTTATGCCAATTCCTGTAATCACTGAAGAAGACGAAAGATTCCATCTTGATTACCATCGTCCACATTCAATCGGCAAGGTTCAAAATTTCTATGGAAATTTTGGAGTGATGGTTAAGGCTTATGTCTACCTCAGAATGTTTGGAGCAAAGGGTCTGCGACGGGTAGCGGAGAATTCTATCATTAACGCTAACTATGTGATGCGCTCATTACAGGACTGGTATGAATTACCCTATAAACAGCATTGTAAACACGAATGCGTCTTATCAGGGGTTAGGCAGAAAGAAAAATATGGAGTGAGGACCTTAGATATTGCCAAACGCTTGCTTGACTTTGGGTTCCACGCCCCTACGATTTATTTCCCTCTTATTGTCTCCGAAGCCTTGATGATTGAGCCAACCGAAACAGAAAGTAAGGAAACCTTAGATGCCTTTATTGAGGCGATGATTAAGATTGCCAGAGAAGCCGAAGAAAATCCGCAAAGTTTGAAGACTGCACCACAATACACACCCGTGGGACGACTTGATGAAGTCAAGGCCGCTAAAGAACAAAATGTGCGGTGGAAAGGAGAAAACAATTAAAAGAGAAAAGGAAACACAAATGCAAAGAATAAACAAGATATTTAGCCACAGATTTCCACAGATTTTCACCCCGATAAAATCGGGGTGTAATTCTGTGGCTTTATTATTGGGAATTGTTTATCCTCTCTATGCTCAAGAGAACAAAGTGATTACGACTGAGGAAATCGTAATGAAGGCGCAGAGACAGGAAGAACAGCAACACACCGTTCTTAAAGACTATACCTGCTTTGCCAAAGAAGTTTCTCGGCAGATAGATAAAGAACAGAGAATTACAGAGGAAACAATCACCGAAAAAAAAGTTTATCAAAAGAAGATAAAATATCGTGAGGATGTCTTAAAAGTAGTGGAAAAAGGAGAGTCTTTAAGTACCGAAGAGATTGCCAGAAGAGAAAAGAAAGAAAGAAAAGAGAAAAGGATAGAATTCTCCTGGGGATTTCCTTTTGCAATGCGGGAGAAATATCAATTTGAACTTTTTTCTGAAGAAGAATGTGAAGGACGTCCTTGCTATTTGGTGAAGGCTATTCCTAAAGAAAAGACAGAACAACTATTGGATGCAAAGATATGGGTTGATAAAGAGAAGTTCGCTCAGATAAAAATGGTGGGAAATCCGGCAAAGAATCCAAAGTATGTAAAATCTATGGAAATAGAAATAGTCAACAATGAAGTGGCAAAAGATATATGGCTTCCCGTCTTGGTAAAAGCAAAAGTCAAGGCGGCTTTTCTCTTTATGAAAAAGAATATTGAAAATCTAACTACTTTTTCCGACTATTAAATAAATGTGGGGTTGGCAGATTCGGTGTTTGACAAATAATTTTCTCCATATTCTCTGATTCTTCCTTTAAATTTTTCTATATCTTTCACTTCCAGAGAAAATCCCGCCGCTTGTTTGTGTCCACCATACCGCTTAAACAAATCAGCACAATATTTAAAAGCCTCAATCAAATCAAATTCGGGTATGCTCCGGGCTTCACCCACCGCATAATCTTCTTTATAGCCAATCACTACTACCGGGCGAAGATAGCGCTCCTTTAATTTTCCCGCACAGTAACCTAAAAAACGAATACCTGTTCTTTCTTCCACTATTACTAAGATTTTTTCTCTATCTGCTAATTTAGTTTTTTCCATAATTTCTCCCAGTCGACAACAAACACTTTCCGCTTCTTCTTGCCACTTTTCACTCCGTTGTTTTAATGATGAAGCAATTTCTCTTGCTTTTGTCAAATCGTTCGTTATGAGCAACTCGCAGGCGTCATTTCTTCCGGAGAGTGAACTATTTTCAAAACGAGATACCGAAAGAAGAGGAAGAAATAAAGTATTAACTTCATCTATCTCTAATCTTCTGTTTTCTTCTATTCCGCTGATTTCTTTTATTGCTTTGATTCCAGAGCGTACGGTTTCTGAAATCACACTCAAACCTAATTCAGTCAGATAGAAATTTTCACCAGACAATGGCACCCGGTCAGCAATTGTTCCCAACGCCACCAGTTCTAAGAGGCTCTCATATTCCTCATACCACTGAGAGAGAGAAATTTCAAGTTTCTTCCTAACCAGTGTCTGGGCTATTTTGTAAGCCACACCTACTCCGGCCAATTCTCGAAAAGGATAAACAGAATCGGAACTTTTAGGATTGACAAATGCTAAAGCCGGAGGAATTCCCTGTGATACTTCGTGATGGTCAGTAATAATCACATCTATTCCAACATTTTTAGCAAAGATAATTTCCTGATGATTGGTCGTCCCGCAATCTACCGTGACTATGAGTTTTATCCCTTTTGCCTTAAATTTTTTAACGGCTCTTTCTTCTAAGCCATAGACTCCTGTGAGACGATTTGGAATATAGTAACTGACTTCACTCTTAAGTCCTTTGAGAACCTCACACATTAGAACAGTGCTGGTGATTCCGTCAACATCATCATGGCCGTAAATGACGATTTTTTCTTTTCTTTCAATCGCCTGAATCAAGCGGGAAATGGCAGTTTCAATATCGGGCAAAGAGAAGGGAGAAAAAAGAGTATCTTTCATAGAAGATCAAGAAAATTCAGAGATGTGTTTTACCGCCTCGGTTCAGCTACCGTCACCCCGCCGTTTTTTGTAGAATACATGGTAATTGATGCCATTTACCTGCTGAACAACGTCGGAATACGGGTATAAGCCCAGAACACCAACTCGCTGAGCTTTCCCTTCGGTCCGTTGAATTTGCCGGTATACTGCTGGCAGCTATCCAAGACAGATATTTGTATTCTACGGCGAAACTGGGATATGACCTTGGGATCACGCACTGCCAATGTAGGCCACGTCGTCAACCACGATTACCTTCTTGTGATTCCGGTTGACCAGCTTTCGGAACAGAAACCCAGCCGAGTTCACATATTTGACCTCGACCCCCCCTGCCTTCAGCTGTTCTATTAGTTGGCGGGTGCTGTCCATTTCTTCGCGCAGGGCTTTGTTGAGGTAGTTGTCTGGAAAATAGAAGAATTTGTCACTAATGAAGTATTTCGAGTAGCTGTCGATGATCAGCCTTCTGGATGGCGCTGGGTTTTCTAACAATAGACGGGCCAGCTGGGTGCCGGCGGCATCACCTTCGAATGACAGGGTCTGAATCAGCACTCGTTTTTCAGCCGCCCGGATATCTTTTTCCAGGGACTGCATGAAAAGATGTGCATCGTCAAAAAGAATGTACTTGCCAATGTCCTGTTTTTGGCCCCCCCCTGCTCCGGCTAGTGCTGTGTGACATAAATTCCGTAACTTTTTTCGGGAGTCACACAGCACTTTCACATCCCGATTCTATCGGGATATGACATTCCGAAACTTGCCACTGGCAACTTTCGGAATTGTAACCCC
>JBFLXN010000195.1:0-4572 GCA_040755715.1 Candidatus Edwardsiibacteriota bacterium | reverse complement strand
AACCTCCTCGGAAATTTTTTGACATTTAAATTATATCATAATTTCCGAGGATACTCAAGAAATAATCAGACTGGAAATCACTATTTTTTGTTGGAATAAATAATTTTTCACCAGTAACTATTATACCACAAAATTAATGAAGTATCCATTATTTTTTGAAAGTTCAGTAACTCGAAATATTTATCTCTATTTATCTTAGCCTGTTTTAGAGCGTCTAAAGTCTTCAACAGAACTATAATGAAAGGTAGTCCTGTGAAAACCTCCTGAATGGGAAATCTGGTGTCTATCTCTTCTTTGTCAATGCTCAAAACCTCTGAGATTTGCTCCGCATCAAAAATCTGGCCAAAAGTCGGAGCTATCTGCTTCATCCATAAAACGTCCGCTCGCCCTTCACTGTAATTAATTGTAACAGGAACTTGCCCTATCTTCAGATTCAAGATTACCGTTTCAATAGGCTCTCTGATGAGCTCCTGTTGTATCACATAAGCAGTTCCTATCGTCGGGTGACCGGCAAATGGCACCTCTTCTTCTGGCGTAAAAATGCGAACATCATATCCGCCGTTTCGTTTCTCTTCTGACAAAATAAAAGTTGTTTCTGAATAGTTCATTTCCTTAGCAATTCGTTGCATTTCAGTATCAGAGAGTGTCCGGGTATCTTTAAAGACGGCGAGTTGGTTCCCCGTATATTTCTTTTCAGCAAATACATCCACTATGTAAAAGGTAAGTTTACTCATTTCTATTTCCTCCACCAGGCATTTCAGCTAACGGGATGCGGATGAGCGAAGTGCCCCTTTAGGGGCATTTTGGCTTCAGCCGTTCATCTGCCGATAGCCGAAGTGACGCTTCGCAACTTCCCTTTTTCAAAAATTCCCTTTGAGTTACATCTGCTGAAGCCTTTCGCTCATCCGCATCCCGATAACCAAAATGGAGCGAAGCGACATTTTGGTTATCGGCTGAGCGTATCTGAAGTTCCGAGCGAAGCGAGGAATTTGGGCGAAGGTGCGAAGCACCGAAGCCAGATACGCTCTGTTATCTGCTGTTGCTTGAAGTTCTAGTGGGTTTACAAGGTTCATGTTATCCATTTACCCTTTATTCTTCAGTCCCATAACGAAATCAAAGAAAGATAAGGTGTTTCTGTATTTAGAGATAGCAGAAATACCAATGGGTAGTTTGGCAAATGCATCGAGGATATGCGTTCGGGGTGTAATCCTGCGAAGAAGGTTACGCTCTCTGCGTGAAAGACCTGGTATATTACGGAATATGTCCTGAACTCGCATAGGCCAGGCCAAAGCCCATCCCTTATCTTCTATCCCTGTTCTCATCGGAATATTATATCTAACGAACCACTTTGAAAACTGTGGATGCCCTTCCTCTAAAAGGCTATCTAGACCAAATGAAGCACTGGGTGTCGTAGATATGCCAATCCAATCTGGGTGAGTATACCATTCTGCAGCTTCGTCAATAGCAGGTCCAATAATAAAGTTCTCCGAGCGACAAAACTTACCAATACTTATAACGCCTCGAAAATAGATCCTCCTCAAGAGAGCATGAATAAAAGGTATCGTGATTATTTCAGCCATTAGAGGGAGAAGTACTCGGGGCTCCTTCCCCTTATCCCTCCCAACAAGAGTAATGATCAAGGTGTCTGAGAATGCTGTGATATGATACTCCTCACATATATAGTCCGTCTTTTCTTCTGCTATTCTCACGGACTTCACAAAGAGGGCGATGGTATCTTCCCAAGCCTTTATCACTGTTTTTGGGTCGGTTCTGGACCAAATTCCTTTTACGCCAAGGGCGTCAAGAAATGCCACAGCCCCATCTCGGAATTCTGGCTCTGTCTGAGAACCACCTCCCCTCAGCGAGACGTTGGTATTCAGGATTGATGCTGTTTTCGATCCTGAGATGGTGTTCTGTGAACATACTTTCTTCGGAGAATGGTTTTTTGGGAGACGCTCTTCTATTTTGTGAACGAACATTTTTCTAGCCATCCCGAGGCAATTGCAGATAACGATTCGCAGGTTTACGAAGTTTTTGGCTGGTTAATCTTACCAGCCTTTTACATTACAGCTAAATGTTCAAACAGCCAACCCACCTTCAATAACCTATTTAACACCAGCCAAAAATTTAGCGATAGCGTCGCAAACCTGCTGTTAGATGAAGTTGCGAAATTCTTCTTCAATCACATTGAAATGGTTAATTAATGATGAGCTAAAGCAACATCTTCTAAGACCACTTGTTTAAAGACATCTCTATCTCCCAAGCGTTTAACTACATCCAATATTTCAATCCCTGCCAAATGCCCATCAGCGTCGTAATCCGCAGCCAACCCCTCTGCAAGATGTTGGGTTGTAACTGTAGTCTCATGGAAACGAATATAGAGAGCATCTACTTCTGGGTCATAAGTGATTTTCATAGCCTTGCCTCCTTTCAAAAATAGTAGGTATATACTGTGACAACTACAATTTCGGTTGTTTCTTCCACAAAAACTGGACGCACTTGTTTTGTTGCATACACTTTTTTATTCCACTCTTTACCAAAAGGAAAATCCTTGCGACATTCCAGCCGTCCTAATTCAGCTGGTGACCAGGGTTCAGACCGTATTGTTTCCTTAATTTCTTCTTCTGTTACTCCTCGAAAAGGCAATTGTGAATGAGCATGTCCAGAAAGACGTATAGGTTTCATTATCTAATCTCCACCATATCTTTTGGGTGTGGCTATTCTTAAACGACGAAAGAACGACAAAAGAACCTTGTAATTACTGAAGTTATGTAAAAAGCTAAAATGGAAAAACCTTATTTTTTTGAAGAGATATTAACTATGGCCAGTGATATTTCTATAAAAACAGCCCTTTTGTTGGAAAAATCCATTGTTTGAGCGAAAAAATACCCTTTTTGAACCTAAAAGTAAGGTAAAAGTTCCTTTTTGTCCGTCTCGTCCAAAAGTAGCCACACCCATATCTTTTTTACCGCAATTTCATCTAACGGGGTGCGGATGAGCGAAGTGCCCCTTTAGGGGCATTTTGGCTTCAGCCGTTCATCCGCTGATAGCCGAAGTGACGCTTCGTCACTTCCAATTACAAGAAAAAACTTCTGGACTACATCTGGCTGAAGCCTTTCGCTCATCCGCACCCCGATAACCAAAATGCGAACCCCAAAGGGGTTCGAGCGAAGCGTCATTTTGGTTATCGGACGTTCCCAGCATATACGACGTTGCGACCGAAGGGAGCAATGTCCCGAAGGGCAAGGGCGTAAGCCCGTAGCGTATATGCTGTGTTAGGCGATGCGGCATAAACATTCCTACTTTTTGGGTTCTTCCCAAAGCCTGAAAGTATTACCATCAGGGTCGGCAAAGGCTGCCATAAAGCACCCAGCAGATGGGCTCTTTGGGATGGTGACCTTTCCGCCGAGTTCTTCTACCTTCTTTAAAGTCGATTCGATGTCATCCACTAGGATGTATACTAGAATGCCAAGCGGTTTATCCTCAGGCATTCGCCACATGCCGCCACCTGGCTTTGTCCCTGTATCAATAAGCCAGTATGCGAAATCCTTGTTCTCTTTTCCGCTTATTTTCCAGCCGAATAACCCCTCGTAGAACCTTTTCGCTCTTTCCAAATCTCTCGTTCTTATTTCCACCCAATTGAAATTATTAGCCATTATCATACCTTCTTTCATTTATTGCCATTGTTTCTTGACGTGTTCTTCCACTCCAATTTTCTCTATTTCCTTAAGGGTCTGTATTTTTGTTTTATCAAAAGGCCATTTGCCCCATATTTTACAAGGGAATTTTTCACATTCAAAACAGAATGAATGCATCTTCCCTTCACAGCATTTGCGCACTGGGCACCCCTTCCACCCTGAACCTGCCTTGCAAGTATATGCACAGAAACCTGATTCTGAAAGCCATTCCAGTCCCCTGATAAAATTGTCAGGGTCGCTTTTTTCCTTTATCCATCCTTTGAGTTCGGGACGTGCCTTTATCAACTTTAAGAGTTGATCGGCAGGTTCTTTTATTCTTCCTGCATACCAATCACATTTGTGACAGTATTCCCCACAATAACCGATAGCCTTCTTCCGTTCCTCTTTATATTCCATTTTAATCGTCTCCTTTCATTTTTGCCGTTTCGCCTAATTTTCGGTGTAAAAGAAGTCCCGCCCTCTATGCATTTCAATTTTGTCTTTAAACCTTTAAAAGGACCATAAGCCTATGTTTTTTTATCTTTCAGCCCTCATTATAGCTTAGAGGGCGGGATTTGGACGGAGCGAAGCGTAGTCTTTTACACCGTGTTATCTGCTGTTGCGGGTCTGCATTTTATCTTACTTGACAATCTTTCTATAACCATCTCCTGTATCCACATATCTGTATCCACACTCTTCAATAAACTCTTTGGCTTCTTTTTGGACATTCTCTACCAAAGAATGAGGATTATGTCTACTTTCATCCCACATTTTCCTTCTAATCTTATGAATCTCCTCTAACATAGGGTCTCTTTTATACATCTTCTTCACCTCCCTCTACAAGTTCCATTGGAGTTACTATTTCAGGGACAAACAGACCTGCAGAGGTGTTGAA
>JBFLXN010000194.1:0-4583 GCA_040755715.1 Candidatus Edwardsiibacteriota bacterium | reverse complement strand
TAATAATTTTCGCTCATTTGGTTTTAATTTAACTTGATTTTTTATTTTCAAGTATACCACCTCCTTTTGGAGGTAGTATATCATAAATAATTTAATTTGTCAAGAACTTATGTCATAAAGCACTAGCAATCTGAGCGTGAAAAATAATCTGAAATAAAAGGTCTCCGAGTTCTTCTTTTAGTTTTTCATCATTGCCTTCATCAAGTGCCTCAACTACTTCGTAGGCTTCTTCAATAATATAAGGTTTCAAGGAATGGTGTGTTTGCAGTTTATCCCAGGGGCAACCATTCTTGCTTCTAAGAGTAGCCATCAGCTTGACTAAATCAGCAAAATAAGGGCCACAATTTTTGAGAGATTTTTTCATTATGCTTTTTTTACACAGATTAGCACAGATGGAGTAACACAGGCTCGCCCGTAGGGCTACGCCCGAGGGATAATCACAGATTTTATCCCAGAATTATCTGTGTTCATCTGTTTCTTTAATCTGTGATCATCTGTGGATTACTATCCTCGGAATCTCAGAATTGATGCGGCTGACGATTTCATAATTAATACTTCCACAAAGCCCAGCTAAATATTCAGCAGTAATTTTTTCCTTGTCCTGTTTACCTAAAAGCACTACTTCGTCTTCTAATTTTGCTTGTGGTATATCAGTAACATCAACTAATGTAATATTCATACAGATTCTTCCTCGCACTGGTGCCCGTTTTCCGTTAATCAAAACATACGCCAGATTGGAAAGACCACGGTCATAGCCATCATAATAACCCACTGGCAGAATTGCTAAGCGAGTCTTTCTACTGGTACGAAAAGTGCAACCGTAACCGATAAAAGAGCCTGCAGGTACTGTTTTAATCTGAGCAATTCTTGTCTTCCAGGTGAGCACAGGTTTTAGACTAATTGCTTTTTTCCCATTCTGAAGACAGGAGAGATAGGTTTCTTTGGAGGGCCAAAGCCCGTAAAGACCGATACCAACCCTCACCATTTCAAAATAGGTTTCCGGAAAAAGAATCGTTGCCGCTGTGCAAGCGGTATGTCTAATAGGAATTTTGACTCTTTCCTTCTGAAGAATAGAGAGAATGCGTTTGAATTTTTCTAATTGACATTGGGCATAGGAGTGGTCTGTGGTGTCTTCAATGTTGGCAAAATGAGTGGATAACCCCTCTAATTTGAGGTAGGGTTCTTGCTTTATCCTTCGCACATAGGATAAAAGATTCTCTTCAGTGATACCCTGACGATTAGTGCCAGTTTCCACTTTTAAGTGAAGCAAGGCCCTTTTTTTAATTTTTCTGGCTTCCTTGGATAGATGTTGAATAGTTTCTCTATTATAAACTGTCAGGCGGAAACCATGTTTAATAGCGGTTTTTAGATTAGAAATTGGCACATAACCTAAAACGAGGATGGGTTTTTTAATTTTTTTCTCTTGTAATATGAGTGCTTCCTCAAGTGAATTTACCGCCAACCAATCTGCTTCAGTCTGAACAGCAATTTCTGAGACTTGGGAAATCCCGTGTCCGTAGGCGTTTGCCTTGACCACAGCGGCTAAAGTTCTTTTTTTCCCAATTAGTCGCCTGAACTCCTTTAGATTGTGAGTCAAGGCTCCTCTTTCAATTTCTACCCAGGTAAGAGGATTCGGCATATTTTTAGCTCATCACAAACTGTCGTGGATAAACCCCGATTTATCAGGGCAAATTGCAAAATTATCAATTAGCATTTCAAATTTAAGCTCTATGGTTAGATGGTTACGGAAACGAGGCCCGTATCGTCAATCTTGAGAAAGTTTGCACAGGTTTTTGGGTTTACATAGTTTCTTGGGTTATAAAACTCAAGAGACTCAATGAACTCAATAAACCCAATAAACTTATTGACCGAAACGAGCATCGTAACCCTAACCGTATGTTTCAATAATTTTGCATTGCTAGTTTTGCCATAAAATTTATCTACCCAACGATTTATTTTACCACCTCTCTTATCTTCTTTGCAAGAAAAAAGTGTTGCTTTTTTAGAACAAAATATAGTAAAATTACCTTATATTGCCGAACAAAGTGAGGGATATGATGGAAGAACAAATTCCTGAGCCGAGTTTCACTGCTTTATTGATGATGCTGGCAGGTTCGGCAGTCATCAATTTGGGTGAAACTCCAAATCCGTCTACTAATAAGGTAGAAAAAAATCTTGCTTTGGCTCAACATACCATTGATATTCTGGCGATGCTTAAAGAAAAAACCAAAGGGAATCTCACCACTGAGGAATCAGGTCTTTTAGACGAGATTCTTTATAATTTACGAATGAGATATGTAGAGGCGAAGAAGAAAGAAGGCTGAAAGACAACAATTGGAACAAAAGACGAGTATTAATCGCCCACTTCGTTTGGGACATTAAGTTCTTTTTTTCTTGACAAACCTGTAGAGATTGGTATAAATTAAAAGGGAAATACTTAAAGTATAACAAGGAGGTTAAAACTATGAACAGAAAGAAAATCCTGCTCGGTGTCCTTCTGACTCTGAGCATGATTCTAAGTGCTTGGGTAGTAGGACAGGAGGGAGGAGAGAAAGTTCATCGGGTGATTTCAGGTGACACCCTTTGGGATTTAGCCGGCACCTATCTGGGGAATCCCTTCTCCTGGCCATTAATCTGGCAGGCAAACAAAGAAAAGATTGAAGACCCTCACTGGATTTATCCAGGTCAAGAATTTGTGATTCCACCTGCTGTGCCGATGGTAGCTGAGGAAGAAGTAGTGGAGAAACCTCAGGAGAAGGTGGAAGAAATTCCACCAGAAGAAGTGGAGATTATTACTCCTCCGCCACCAGTGAAACCTGAAAAAGCAGAAAAGATTTCTGTCGTTCGCAGGCCTCTCCCGGTAGTAGCTCAGGATTTAGCTTTTAGAGCTGGCTATATTGCTGAAGAAAAGAGATTTGAAGGTGGATATATTATCGCCTCTCAAGAGTTGTACCCCAAGAAAGCGAATTTTATCACCAATGAATTGGTCTCCATCAATCGTGGAACCAGAGAGAATGTGAAACCGAAAGATAAATTTGCTGTCTTTAATCTTGGTCGTCAGGTAAAGCATCCAAAGACAAAAAAACTCCTTGGTCGTTTGGTAGAAATCTTAGGGCTCTTGGAAGTTACGGCAGTGCAGGAAAAAAGTTCTACCGCGAAAATCATCAAGTCCTTTTATCCAATCAATTTTAACGACTGGATTATGCCTTATGAGGAAATCTTCATTGCTAAAGATGTCTCCCCACTACCAACTACTGTTTTACTTGAGGGTTATTTAGTTGAAACCAAAGAGAAAGATAAAGTGATTACTACTCACGATATTGCCTATATTGATAAAGGTCTAGCCAGTGGGATTATGCCGGGAGATGTCTTTGAAATTTATCATCAGGGTGAGAAGGTCAAGAATCTTGAGAAAAAAGAGGAAATCCAATTACCACCTCAGATTGTGGGAAGATTGCAGGTGCTTTCGGTGCGGAACAACACAGCTGCAGTCTATATTTGTAACTCTAAGGTTACTGAGATAAAAGTCGGCGACCCGATTCGTTTAATCAAAAAAATTCCGGGAACTCTTCCTAAAACAGAAGAAATCATTGAGGAAAAGTAGTGATGAAAAGAAAACATCTGTTAGGAGAAATCTTGGTAGAACTTGGTGCCGTCAGCGTAGAACAGATTAATGAAGCTAGACGAAGGCAAATGCTTTACAACTCTAATAAGAAATTAGGAGAATGGCTTTTAGAATTACAGTATCTTAACACAGAACAATTGCAACAAGCTCTAAGAATTCAAAGGGCGGAGTAAAATGTATAAGTAGATTCTCCGCTTAAATTTGTCTGCTTCCATCTATTTCCGAGTGAAACGAGGGCTTATCTTATGCCAATGAAAGCTAAGGACCCTGAACTGCTGAAAAAGGTTTATCTATTTCACGACCTTTCGCCTAAGGAGTTAGAACTGATTCTCTCTATCGGTTTTGAGAAGATTTATGAGAAAGAATCGTTTATTTTCAAAGAGGGCGAGTTGGGTGATGCCTTTTATATTGTTTTGGAAGGAGCAGTGCGCATTTCCACCGTGATTCCAGGCGTAGGGGAAGAAGCATTAAAGATACTTCGTGAAGGCGAATACTTCGGTGAGATGGCTTTGATTGATGATTTTCCCCGCTCAGCCTCGGCTATCGCCCACGAAGGTTCTGCGAAATTATTAGCTATTTACAAAAGAGATTTTAAGCGGCTTCTTTCTGAAGATAGAGAATTGGCTTATAAACTCTTGACAGTCTTTGTCAAGACGCTTTCCGCTCGACTGAGAGAGACAGATGAGCGATTGAAAAGCATCTTCGCCATCGCTAAAACATTTTAGTTGGCAAGAGTTACATATTAAGAGAGCTGCCGATTTTGTTTTTACTCCTTGGCGGCTTTTTTTATTCCAAACCAGTACTTTAAAGGCGTATATTCGTGTTACTTGGTTTTTCTGTTAGCTAAATTTCAAAAGTGAACCATTTAAACTTCAAAAGTGAACTGCTGTAGATCACTGATTTTTACTCTTTGAACATCGATAAGTTTGTTATTACACCAGAATCTGACCTCAGCTAT
>JBFLXN010000193.1:0-4668 GCA_040755715.1 Candidatus Edwardsiibacteriota bacterium | reverse complement strand
AACCTGGAGTTAGCATAGTAAATATTACACCAAAGCTACTGACAAAAACAACTAAAAAACACTTACAGATCCAATTACAAAAACAATTACCACACCTATTAGTATAACATATAGGTTTGATATCTTGCCGTATCGGAATTTCAATCCGACCTGTCCGTTGCTCCGAGATGCAAAGCCCTCGGTCGTAACCTACGGGTGAGACCTAGGGGCGAGGCTGTGGCAAAATTGAACAAGAGAAAGTGAGGATTACTAAAAATGAAGAAAAAAGTGCTTATTATGGGAGCGGCCGGAAGAGATTTTCACAATTTCAATCTCCATTTCCGGGACAATTCAAATTTCAAAGTAGTAGCTTTCACCGCTACCCAAATTCCTAATATTGAAGGTAGAATCTATCCAAAAGAATTGGCGGGGAAATTATATCCACGAGGAATTCCCATTTATCCCGAATCAGATTTAAACCGAGTAATTCGTGAAGAGAAGGTGGATTTGGTCGTCTTTTCCTACAGTGATGTCTCTCACGAATATGTGATGCATCGGGCTTCTGAGGTCTTAGCCGCCGGGGCTGATTATCTCCTTCTCTCCCCTCAACACACCATGCTGGAATCAAAGAAACCAGTAGTAGCTGTTTGTGCCGTCCGAACAGGCGCCGGGAAAAGTCAGACAGCCCGAAAGGTTTGCCGTATTTTAAGAAAGAGAGAAAAAAGAGTAGTAGTCGTGCGACATCCTATGCCCTATGGAGACTTGACTAAACAAATAGTGCAAAGGTTTGCAGGCTACGAAGATTTAGACCGCTATCACTGCACTATTGAAGAGAGAGAGGAATACGAACCGCATATCCAGCAGAAAGTAGTGGTCTATGCTGGTGTAGATTATGAAGAGATTCTCAAAAAAGCGCAAAAAGAAGCCGAGGTTATTGTCTGGGAAGGCGGTAATAACGACTCGCCTTTCTTTACTCCTGACCTTCACATTGTGGTGGCTGACCCTCACCGAGTTAGTCATGAATTGCGCTATCATCCAGGAGAAACAAATTTGCGTTTAGCTGATGTAGTGGTCATCAATAAACTAGATACGGCAAAGGAAGAAGATGTAGAGAGGCTTGAAAAAAATATTTTCTCTATCAACCCCGATGCGGTAATTATCAAGGCTAACTCGCCGATTATTATAGAAGACGGACAGGAGATAAAAGGTAAGAGGGTTTTGGTAGTAGAAGATGGACCAACACTCACTCACGGAGAAATGAGTTATGGCGCTGGTCTGGTTGCCGCCAGAAAATACGGTGCCAAAGAGATTATAAATCCCAGACCTTATAGTGTGAGAACGATTAAGGAAACATTTGTTCAATATCCACAGATGGGACCAGTTCTACCAGCCATAGGTTATAGCGCCAGGCAAATAAAGGATTTGGAAGAAAGTGTCAATGCGGTGCCTTGCGATTTGGTGCTGGTGGCGGCACCAATTGATTTGCGCCGCTTAATGAAATTGAATAAGCCAGCGGTGCGAGTGAAATATGAATTGGAGGAAATCACCAAGCCTGATTTGGAAGAAATAATTACCAGAAGATTAAAAAGGATTTGAAAAGATAAGCCTCGTCCCGATTTTATCGGGACTCGGCTAAATCCTGATTTCAAAACTCTAAATCCTAAACAATCTCTAAATTCCAATTTCCCAATGTTCCAAACATTCAAGTTTGTGGTTTGGAACATTAGAATTTAGGATTTGTTTAGAAATTAGGATTTCGGATTTAGAGTTTGTGCAGAAGTTTTTTGATGATATATTCCTATACCATAAAAAGGATCTGACAAGATAGGGTATGATAAAAAACAAGACAGCAGTGGTGGCTTTAGGTGGAAATGCTATTGGAGCTACCGGGAAAGAAGATATTCACGAACAATTTGCGAATACTCGCAAGAGTTTGGTCGGCATCATTGAGCTAATTCGTGATGGCTATAATCTGGCGATTACTCACGGCAATGGTCCGCAAGTCGGCAACGCCCTTTTGAGAGTGGAAAGGACAACGGATGTCATCCCACCTTTACCCTTAGGTGTAATTGTGGCTGACACCGAAGGCGGGATGGGCTATATGATTGAACAGTCATTACAAAATCGCCTGCAGAGGGAAAAGATTAAGAGAGAGGTAGCCACCATTGTTACTCAAGTAGTTGTTGCTCAAGACGACCCCTCTCTCTTGAATCCTTCTAAACCGATTGGGCCTTATTATACCAAAGAAGAAGCCGAAGCCCTTGTCAGAGAAAGAGGCTGGGTAGTGAAAGAAGATGCAGGGCGCGGCTATCGTCGATTTGTCTCTTCGCCAATTCCAAAGGAAATTGTAAATAAGAAGATAATAAAACAATTAGTACATTCTGGAATTATCGTCATCGCTGCAGGTGGAGGTGGCATACCTGTCTATGTGGAGAAAGACGGCACTTATGAGGGAGTTGATGCAGTTGTTGACAAAGACCGGGCTTCGGCGGTTTTGGCCCGGGATATTTCTGCCGAGACTCTGATGATTCTGACTTCTGTAGAAAAAGTCGCTATTAATTATCATCAAACAAATCAGAAGGATTTAAGTTGGGTAAGGTTAGAAGAAATCAAAGACTACTATAAAGATGGTCAATTTGCTCCGGGAAGTATGGGACCAAAAATTGAAGCCGCTATTCAATTTCTTGAATCCGGGGGAAAACAAGTAGTAATTACTTCATTAGATAAAGTCAAAGAGGCGTTAGAAGGAAGAGCCGGAACGAAGATTACCAAATAGTCTTTTGAGTTTTTGGGTTTGTTGTGTTTATCGGGTTTGTCCCGATGAAATCGGGATAAACTGGGTCAACTCAACAAACCAAGTAAACCATTTAGGGGCGCTATCGTCTAGGGGACAAGGACGGGTGGTTCTCAGCCATCAAACCGGGGTTCGAATCCCCGTAGCGCTAATTTTAGAACTAATGAAGTCAAGACCTCTGGTGAATTGAGCGAGGTGGTCTCCAGCGTTCATCAAAGATACGGCGATAATCTTAGGAGATGTGAAAATGAGAAAATATGCTCTTGGTTTAGTTTTTTTAATCTCCTCTGTTTTGATATTTTCCTGCACTAAAAAACTAATGAGTCCAAAGCCGGGTATTCAATATCCGCCAGATACGAGAAGTCAGGTTACTATTGTCCAAGGCGTTTGGGGTAATGTCTGGTTTTGGAAAGGCAACTTTATGCCAGGCTCCGCCACTGGCACTATTACCCCAGTGGTAAGGCAGGTTTTTGTTTATAAACCAGTTCATATTGATTCGGTAGTAACAGTTGGATATTCGCCATTTTATTTGGCTATACACGGCACCTTGGTTGCTACTACAACATCTAACAATACAGGTTTTTTTCAGATGGTTCTGGATACCGGCAAATACAGCCTTTTTGTAAAAGAGGATACACTTTATTATGCTAATCTTTTTGATGGTGAGGGATACATTTTGCCGGCGAAAGTGGCAAGAGATTCTGTAACCAAGGTTCAAATAGATATTACTTATGAAGCGTATTGGTAGGATTGTTAGAAAAAAGGCTGTCTGTTCAAATAAAGAAAAAGAGGAGGGTTATCGCAAATTGAAATAGGGCTGATTTTCTAGAAGTCGTTTGAATTTCAGGAATGTAGCTGTAATCCCTGTGGCTCAAGGGTTTCAGCAATTAAATAACCTTAAAGAACGAAAGGAGGTGAATTGAGTGAAGAAATTAGTCACAGCAGCATTGCTTGTTAGTCTTGTCCTTCTGGTAACTTCAGTGTTTGCCGAGATGAAAGTTGGTGTGGTTCAACCGCTGGGTATCAGCATCTATATGCAGGGAACCCATATGCTCGTGAACGGTAACCATCTGGTGTGTCTACTTGAAAGTAGCACCATTGATTTGACGCAATACGAAGGCTTCAGGTGTCAAGTGAGTGGTCCTATGTCTCCGACTGTGGAGGGCGGACAGCAGATTATGGACGTGCAGGAAATTAAGGTGCTACACTAAACATTAGCTCTGCCAAAAGAGAGGGCATCCCGATAATCATGAAGATGCCCTCCTTTAATTTTTCTTGCTTTCATTTCTCTATTTTTGCTATACTTAAAGTTGTTTCCTATATTGCTTTAGAACATAGATAACCCTCGCACCAAAATTTGGTGCGAGGGTAAAAGTTGCATCGTTTCTAAAATATAATCTTAAAGGCGGATATCAAAAGATCAGAAAATCAGGAGGAAGGATTATGCGGAATAAGCACTTCTTGATAATCTGATACCTTAGTTTGGCATTTCGGTAATTACCGAAATGCCAAATCGGACATTCCGATAACCACTTCCTGATAATCTGATACCTCGCTGCTTCGGAAGTTGAATAATTTTTGAAACCACAGCCTTGCCTGTAGGTTCTTGCCCCGTTGGTCTCACTCATAGCACAGCTGAGGGGTAAACGCCCAAAGGGGCTGCGTCCGAGGGATTTTCACACATTGACACAATTATAATCTATTGAAACTCAGCAACCCAAAATCCGTATAATCCGTGGTTAAGATGGGTTTTTCAGGGATGACTAATTAGTTACTCCTGAAAAAGTCTAATTGTTCTTTGACAAATTAATAATAGAAGCTAATTGTTTTTGCTCCATCTTCTCTTTCTTCTTTTTCCTTAAGTTAGCCTCATTATTTTTAAGGTGGAGCAAGCA
>JBFLXN010000192.1:0-4678 GCA_040755715.1 Candidatus Edwardsiibacteriota bacterium | reverse complement strand
CTTTGCTATGTGGAAAAACAATCTCACTTACGACGAAAATTTCTTGCTCGCTAATTTTGCCAGACAGTCAATTTCGATTAATTTGTCAAACAAGTTAAAAAGAGCTTGACATAGTGTGTCCACGGAAGCACGGAATTTACCAGAACTAATTGTGTAATGTGAAATGTTTGATGTGTAATGAAGAACATGACGATTACCTTACACATTTCACCTAACACATTACACAAAAATCTGATTCCGTGTTTCCGTGGTAATTATTCAAATTCCGAAGCCCACAAGTTTATTCCCCATTCTGAGAAGCTTCGGAATTGCCTCTTTTCTTCAAATAGCGAATTGGGTCAACTGGTATCTCTGAAATTCTTACTTCATAATGAAGATGTGGGCCGGTGGAGCGCCCTGTATTTCCAGAGTAGCCGATGATTTCTCCTTTTCGCACTCGGTCTCCGGTCTTTATATTGAAACGTGAAAGGTGTCCATAACGAGTGGTGTAATCATTACCGTGGTCTAATTCAATGAGATTACCGTAATCTCCTTTCCAACCGACCCAAGTAGCTACGCCGTCTGCAGTAGCCAAAACCGCTGTCCCCCGGGGAACAGCAATGTCAATCCCGGCATGTCCTTCCGTATGTCTTGACCTTTTCCAGCGTCTGGCTCCAAATTTTGAAGTGAGTTTCCCAAAGAGCGGAGCCAATTCAGGAGTATCACCTAACAGCGATTTCTTTGTCTCCAGATAGTCCCATATTTCTTGAAATTCTCCATACTGCTCTCGCATTTCTCTTCGTAAATTATCTTCCATTTCGGCAATTGTTTTCGCCTCAAGAAAATCAGTCATGTCAAGATTCATTGCCGGACCACCCATTCCTAAAGAATCGCATTCTTCAGCCGAAAGTTTAAATCCTGAAAGAATTTTTAATTTGGTAGAAAAACGCTTAAGACTACTCAATTGTCCATTCAAGAAAGACAAGCTCTGACGGTGAGTCTTTCTTTCCCGAAGAAGTTGGTCATTTAGCTGGGCAATTTGTTGATGAAGGCCAGCGGTTTTGGCTTCAAAATTTTTCTTTTCTTCCCGAAGCATGTTGTTTTCCGCCAATGTCGGCTCTACAATTCGCTTCAACCGACTAAAATAAGTCAGATGTTGCACCACCGAAAAAGTGCAGAAAACAACAATTCCAAAGACACTAAAGAAGACAAATCGCCAAAACCACTGAGGCACAAAAACTGTTTTTGCCGAACCAAGACGATGAGAAATAATCAGGAAACTGAAGGATTTTTTGGCCATAGGATTTTCTCCTTGTCTCACTAAGAGGTCTCTTTTCTTATTCTAATAATTTCTTGTTCTTTAACTTTCTTCTCTTCTTCTAATTCTTTCACATTTTTGATGAGTTCTTTTACTTTTGGATTTCGGGGAATTCCTGAACCTTTAATAGCGGCTTGATAAATTTCTCTTCCGATTTTGGTGAAGATAGTATCCATCTTGTGCTGGAGAGCTAGAATTTCCGCTTTGCGTTTAGCAATTCGTGCCATCTTTTCAGTTTCTTTAGCCGCTTTGGAAACGGCGGCTTCTACTTTTTCCAAAAATTTCTCCATCTTTTTCACCTCCTCCTTGCTTCTTGTTCTGCAATTTATCAATTTTTGCCTTACAGAATCCTGTTACAGTCCCATCTTTTTTAAGGCTTCATCCGCTGAGCTCGTTGGGACGGGTGCCTCGCCTGGCAGATAAAGCATTACTCCGCCTTTCACCGGCCTCAGGACAATCTTTCCTTCCTGAACTAATCGGTTTATAACTTCAACAGGATTTTCGCCTTCAAAATATTTCCTGAAAGCCTCGTTGAATCCAGAATAGACTGAGTGTATGCCCTTATACCCTTCTTTCCTCAAGCTAACAATAGCTTTTTTCACAAATTCTTCATGACTTAATTTTTCTGGCATAGCTACCTCCTCCTGTTATAATTCAAATTACAATAAGCAATTACCAATAACCAATTACCAAAATAACCAATAGGTGTTTGGAATTTGGTTATTGGTGATTGGTTTTAAGTTTACATTCCATACATCTCAATAATTTCCTTCTTGCCTTTGCCCAAAATATTATATTTCTGCCCGACCTTGGTAAAAGCCTCAATCGCTTTATCCAGATGATGTTTTTCATGAGCGGCAGAAATTTGGGTGCGAATCCGAGCCTGTCCTTTAGGCACGACCGGGAAGGAAAACCCTACTACATAGATACCTTCAGCAAAAAGGTCCCGTGCCATATCCTGTGCCAGTTTTGCATTGTATAACATAATCGGCACAATGGGATGGGTGCCCTCTTTAATATCAAATCCTCGTTCTTTCAAGAGTCTTCGCCAGTAGAGGGTGTTCTCTTCCAGTTTATCTCGGCGTTCTGTTGTTTTTGAAATCAATTCTATCACTCTGATTGCCCCGGAAATGATTACCGGAGCCACCGTATTAGAAAAAAGATAAGGGCGAGCACGTTGGCGGCACATCTCTACCAATTCCTTCCGGCCACTGACACAACCTCCGGACGCCCCCCCCAAGGCTTTGCCGAGGGTAGTAGTGATAATGTCAATTTTACCCACCACTCCACAGTGTTCATGAGTCCCTCTGCCGGTTTTTCCCATGAAGCCACTGGCATGAGAATCGTCCACCAAAACCATAGCATCATATTTTTCTGCCAGAGCGCAGATTTCGTCTAACTTGGCGATGTCCCCATCCATAGAAAAGACACCATCAGTGATAATCATCCGAAATCTTACATTTTGGTGCTCCTGAAGTTTTTCTTCTAGATGCCCCAGATCCGAGTGTTTGAAGCTATCCTGTTGGGCTTTGCAGAGTCGCATCCCATCTATGATGGAGGCGTGAACCAGTCTATCGGCAATCATCACATCTTGTTCACTCAACACTGCTTCAAATACGCCGGCATTGGCATCCATACAAGATGGAAAAAGGACTGTATCCTCAGTGCCTAAAAAAGCTGTGAGTTTATTTTCCAATTCACGATGAATATCCTGGGTTCCACAAATAAAGCGGACTGAAGAAAGTCCATAGCCACGATAGTCCAACCCTTGACGTGCCGCTTCAATAACTTCTGGATGGCTTGAAAGACCGAGATAATTGTTGGCACACAGATTGATTACCTTTTTCACTGAAGCACCGGCTGGAAATTCTACTTCAATATCGGCTCCTTGCGGGGCATGGATGTAACGCTCTTCTTTGAATAATCCTGCTTCTCTGATACCTTTTAATTCGCTCTGATAAAATTCTCTAATTTTATTGCTATAAGCCATAATTCCCCCCCGTGGTTAATACAAAGTCTTCTCACCATCCCCTCGGTCATAATTCATACAAATCCTCAGCCTCACTCGCCCATATTTTCTGGAGATTGTTTTGCTGAATCGTCAATAAAGTATAATCAACACCACTTTTCTTTAGAATTAAGAATTCAATGAAATCAAGAGTCTCTTGAAGTAATTCAGTAGGAAGACTTTCTATTTCCTTTTTCAAATATTCTCTTTCTTTTGCAAGTGTTGCCATTTCAAACTCCTTTCTTCAAACTTAATAATATTATCTGGCAAAAAAACCACCACTGACTTTGCCAGTGTACTTTAAATCCGCGATGAAACATTCAATTCGTATTTATTTTTTAATCAACCAGCATTTCCTTTATAATAGATTTTATTTTTCTAATGGCTAACTCGTCCATTTTTCCGATTTTTTTTATCAATCTTCTTTTATCCACAGTGCGAATTTGATCCAATACTACCCAGCCGTCCTTCCCTTCAAAATTTACTAAGACCCGTGTTGGGTAAAAATGTGACCGTGTGGTCATGGGAGCAATTATAACCGTAGAAATATATTTATTCATTTCATCGGGAGAGATGACCACACATGGTCGGGATTTCTTTATTTCGTGCCCAATGGCAGGATCCAAAGCCACCAGAAACACCTCATATTGCTTCACTCCCATTCCCAGTTCTCCGCCTCCAGATCAATCTTATCGTCAATAATCAACTTGTCGTCTCTATTTTTAAGCATTTTTTTAAAAAATGCCTCCCAATGCTGTCGGGGGTTTCTCTTAACTGGCCTGATGATAATTTTGTTGTCCTCTACTTCCATAAAAATATTTTTTTTGATACAACATTGCTCCAATATGACTTTAGGTATCCTAACGCCTTTGGAATTACCTATTGGCACTATATTTGTCTTCATGGTTCTATCCCTCCATTGTAATTATAATGTAATCACATCAAAAAGTCAAGATTTTTTTCAAACCACTGAAGCTACCTTTTACCAACCCACCTTCGGAGCGAGTCTGTTGACCAGCGGAGGCACCAATCTATCTAATTCCTCAACTTTTACTACTCCTTCCTCCTTATCTTCCTCTTCAATTCTCGCAGTCTCAACATTTACAACCCTTAAGAAAAGTTTGTATTTTTCGCCAAGCCTTCCAATGCTACCCACGACCATTTTCTTTACATTCAAGATTTTCCCTACCTGAGCCGCGCATTCTGCCTCTGTACATCCTGTTTGCTGGAATGCTTGTTCTCTAAGTAGTTACTCCTGAAAAAGTCTAATTGTTCTTTGACAAATTAATAATAGAAGCTAATTGTTTTTGCTCCATCTTCTCTTTCTTCTTTTTCCTTAAGTTAGCCTCATTATTTTTAAGGTGGAGCAAGCA
>JBFLXN010000191.1:0-4709 GCA_040755715.1 Candidatus Edwardsiibacteriota bacterium | reverse complement strand
AAGTAGCGAACTTGGGCTTGCAACTCTCTTAAAATTAAGGAGTTATATAACAGGAGGGCAACAAGCAAGAAGGTGTGCTTGTAACTTCGTGTAAATCAAGAGGTTGTGAATTTCGTGAAAGCCACGTACAGGAACGAAAGGAGGTGAAAAAGAATGAAAAATAAAATTCTCATCGCAGTGGTTCCTCTGGTAATCTGTCTGGCGGCCTCCACAGCCTTTGGCCAGGCAGACCAAACCGGGACTGTCTCGGTAAGTTTGACGGTAGCAGATGTCTTTACCTTGGCCTTGAGCAAGAGTTCGGAAAATTTCACCGGAACCGGCATCTATCCTGGCGAATCCGTGAACAATGAGGGAAATCCCATTGTCTGTAATGTGAAATCCAACTATGGCGCAGTTTGGTATCTAAAGATTAAAGACGACCATGCTTTGGCTAATGCTACTGACACAATTCCGCAGGCGAGTTTCCTCCACCAATCTACTGGTGGTGCTGGAACACACGCTGACGCAGCTTACACTGCTTTCACTGGTACAAATGCCGCAGGGACAATCGCAACATTTTATACCAGCACAACAGCTGAAGGAACAAACTCTACTACAGGGACGAGTATTAACTCTAATCTAAAGGTAAATGTCCCTACCACGCAGAAGAGAGGAACCTACACTTGTACAGTGACCTATACCCTGAGTGCCACTGGCCCGTAAGGCGCTGTTGACTCCCCCAAGGGGCATCTACCTTTGTGGAGGCGGGTGGGTGCCCTTTTTCCTAAAAGAACATCAGTGATTACTCAGTTCAAAGATAATTATATGTTTGTGCATTTATTTTCCGCCGTCGTTCTTTTGTCAATTTGCGCGGTCTCCGCCTTCTGCCAGGGAAATATTTCTATCAATGTTGGACCACCAAAGGTAGATATTTCTATCCTGCCAGGAAGAAGTTTTACTGGGCTAGTCAATGTGACAAATACCGGAACCGTGCCGGTGCATATCACTGTCTATCCTTCAGATTTGAGTGTTGACCTTGATGGCGAACTTTCTTTTCTTGAAGCCGGCACAACACCCTATTCGTGTGCCAACTGGCTGAAAATCAATCCTGAAGAATTTGATTTGGTTCAAGTGATGAGCGTTCCGGTGAGATATACGGTGGAAGCTCCTGAAAATGCTACTGGTTCTTATGCAGCCACAATCTTCTGCCAAACCAGACCTCAACAATTGAGGGGTTGGGGAGTAGCTACTTCGGCTAGGGTTGGAACAATTGTAGTGGTTACTATCGCCGGCACAGGTTTTAAGAAAGGAGAAATTATCTCAATGAATCTCTCTCCCGCCATCCGAGACCGCCCTTCAGAGATTCTTATTACATTTAAGAACTCAGGTAACATTCTGCTTAGACCAAAGGGAAATATAGAAATTAAGGACATAGGAGGAGTCTTGTGGTTTAACCTTCCCATCAATGAGGATGAAGCCGGGGTTTTACCACAAAGTTCAAAGCGATTCAGAGTGCCTCTGCCGACGGTTATGAGCCCCGGAAGATATAAGTTTTCTGCCACTTTGGACTACGGAGGTGAAGAACTTCTCTTAGGTGAAGCCTATGCTGAGGTAATCCCATCATATACTTTGGCCGCAAAGTTGATGGAGCAAGAAAAACCAATCTCTTCTCCTCAGCCGAGTGAAGGACGGCTCACCAAAAGAGAGAAAAGAGAAAAACCTGCGGTGGAAAGAGTTGACCAGGCTCAAATCCAAGCCCTATATCAAGAAGGAATAAGACTCTATACAAGCGAACAATATATGGATGCATTAAAGATCTGGCAAAAAATTCTAAGATTGGATCCATCACATAGTGGGGCTAAAAGAAATTTATCTAAAACCGCGGGGAAAATAGAAGCCCTGCGGAAAGCAAAGGCAAAATAATATATATGCCGGGACAAAACGATAGAAGATTAAAATCCGTGCTAATCTGGGCTAACCCCGTTAGAAATACCCAGCAATTATGGGGAAAATTAAAACGGTTAAGTCCCAAAATCCAACTCAGCAGAATTTCTAATGGGGCTAATCCTTGTTTCCTCATTTTATTGGTTATCTTTTTTACTGCTTCTTTAGTCTTTGCTCAATTCCAGCAAGGCGGTGAGATAACCTTTACCCAGCGAGAAATAATCTCTTCCTCTTTCGGCGGACACCAAAGTGTAGACTTACAACGGTTGCTTTTACTCTCTCTTTCCAAAAGAATTAGAGAAATTCCTCTTTCTTTTGTTAGCGAAACAATTCAACAAGAAAAAAGAGTCGGACTTCAAAGCTTCTTACTTGATATTGATGAAATAAAGATTGGCAAGGTAAAGACAAAGATGAGTTTCGGTGATAACTCCACTTCTCTTTCTGATTTGGCGGCTTCACAACTGAGACTGAGAGGTCTTGTCCTTGGTCTTTCTTCTATATCCTGGAATTTACTTGTGCTGAACGGAAAAATCCCTGAGTGGAAATCAAGATATTCATTTCCATCTTTTACTCGTAATCGCTTCGTCTCAGGACTCAGGGCTTCTTTTGTCCCTTACAAGCAATGGCAGGGAGCTACCTACTTCTTCTTCCGGGAAGATAATCCGGGAGAATACCCAAAAGACCTGTTAGTATTGGGAACAGAAATCCGCCTCCATCTACTGAAAAATTTCTCTCTCTTCGGCGAATACAGTCACTCTTCCTCTCCCAAGTTGAAAGGAGATGCTTGGCAGACAGGAGTTGCCTATCAAAATAGAGCCTTTTTCTCTTCCATTGCTTATCAATATTTTAGTCCGTATTATTATCCCGCTGACAAGATTTTGAGTAATCAGGACCGAAAGAATATAAGTCTCTCTCTTCGTCAGTGCTGGGGAAAACTACTGAGCATATCTGTAAGTGGTCTTAGGCTTAAGACCAATCCAAAAGGCAACCCTGTTCTTTCTGTGACCACTCAAAATAACGCCGGGGTAGAAATTTGTTTAGAACCCCCCTCAATGCCAACATTAAACGGGCGATACTGGCTTTCTGATAGAATATATGAGGCACCCGACTCAATCCTTCCGAGAACAAATGATTCTTATCACAAATATCTGACTTTGGAAAAATCCTTAATAATTTCACAGCGGGTGAAGAGGTTTGACTTTTCTCTAAATTTTCGCCGGCTGGATTCTAAGGAAGAAAATAATTTATCCTCCCGGCAATTTTCCGATAAAATAGAGACAACAGTGGGCTTCACTCTTGGAAAGGGAATTACGCTTACTACCGGTGGAGAGATGGGACAGAACTATTATGCCTCGTCAGATATTGTGGAAAGAGGTGAAGCAATAAAAATAGGTTTTGAGCTTCACCCCGGCTTTCCATTTTCCTGCCGCTCACAAATTCTTTTGGGACAATCTAAGGAAGAAAAAACAGAGAGAAAGAGAAGAAGAGCGGAATGGGGAGCTAATGGACTCTTTTACCTTCCAGGAAATTTCATCCTCTCAATTGGCTATAGGATTAACTATTCGGAATACCAAAAATCTTCCTATCGCTGGCAATACTTTAATTTGAGGCTGACTAAACGGTTCGGCTTTGCCGGGAATAGAGTTGAAGGATATGTCTTTAATGACCTAAATCAGAATGGGAAAAGAGAAAAGGGAGAAAAGGGGCTAGGTAATATAAAGATTGTTTTAGACGGAGCTGGTGAGACATTCACTGATAAAGATGGACATTATAGATTTTCTAATCTGAGACTTAAAGAAACACCGATTTCTTTGGACTTAACCAATCTATCGGCAGATTATAATCCTGTCTCTCCCTTAAGGCAGAAGATTAAACTCGGCGGATGGACTTCGGCCAAGGTTGATTTTGCTGTCTCTTCACTCGGTGGTATAAAAGGAAATATTTTTTGCGATGATAATGAAAATGGTTTCTTTGACCCAGGAGAGCCAGGAATCCCTGGTGTTATGATAATAGTGCAACCAGCCAACATAAGCACCATAACTAATGGCAGTGGCTCTTTTAGATTTGCCAATCTTCCTATAGGACGACAGACTCTGACAATTGATGCTACCACTCTTTCAGGAGAATACGAACTGCTTACTCCACAGATAGGAGTGAAAGTAAAGAAAGGAGAGTGGATAACAGATGCGAATTTTATTACTAAAATAAAAATTAGACCAGTGAAGAAATTTACTTTTGGAGAAATTGAAGAAATCCGCTTGCCGTCTCCTAAGGAAGAAAGAATTGTCTTACCTCCACTAGAGAAGAAACCAAGGGTAGAAAAACCAAAACCGCCGGAGAAAAAGGCAAGCCCTGAAGAGATTCAAAGACTCTATCAAGAGGGGACAAGAGCATATACTAGCGAGGAGTACGAAAAAGCCTTAAGAATCTGGCAGAAGATTTTAAGTCTTGACCCCGGTAATGCGGCGGCTAAAAGAAATTTAGTCAGGACGCAAAGTAAACTGGAGGCTCTGCGCAAGGTGAAGAAATGAAACGATAAAATCTCCCCTTTAAAAAAGGGGGATTACAGATAGATTTGAGATTTCAGTGTCTTCAGTGGTTTATCTTGCCGTCTAGGAATTTGAATAATTTTTCAAACCACGGATTAAACGGATTATACGCACGACTTTGTTAAAATTTTGTCTAAAATTGGCACGAAAATCAACACTGACAAGCGTTTAAGCCTTCTGGGCTTGTTCTTCTCTTGTCCCCCGACAAGTCGGGGGAAGAAAGACAGCCCAAGCCCC
>JBFLXN010000190.1:0-4710 GCA_040755715.1 Candidatus Edwardsiibacteriota bacterium | reverse complement strand
CCGATGATATAGTGCATACAAACCTCCTTTTTTAGTGGGGGTAAACATTAAGTTTATCCAATTGTAATTATATCATCGGCTTAGAGAAATTTCAAGCTTTAAAAAAGGGCTTGTATTGAACAGTACAATAAATATAAGGGGGTTTTCATAGATGAAACAAGGGAGAGTACTACTGTGTATAGCCTTTATCAGTTGTATTGCAGGTTCTACCTATAGTGGTGAAATCCCTTCAAAAGACACTCTATATACTTTTCCTAAGATCAGTTATGTGTTTAATTTTAGACTTGGTACTGGAAGATATTGGAAGAATAGTTCGCCAGTCTTTGGCGACAGCACACGGGGAGGCATAAGTTTATTTGGTATAGGAGGGGGTGTTAAAAAAGATAAGTTTTCATTATTACTTAAATGGGACTGGACTGGTTTATGGTCAAAAATTACTTTTGATAATGAAAAAGAAACAACACTTAAGGCGAAGCACGATTTTCACGATTTGAAATTGGAGGGGCGGTTTAACCTGTTAAGGTATTCATATTTCCAAACAGGTATTAGTGTTGCCTTACAACACTATTATTTTAAGGGTTATTTGGAACGGGAAGAAAGGGAAACAGGGATAAAGAAGATATATGTAGATAGGAGCTGGGGTAGGTGGGGTCCAGAAATAGGTACAGACTTACGATTTATTCTGAACGTGCGGCGGGAGAAAAACAGCGGTGGATTTGTTTTTATTGAGTGTGATGAAAGTTGGTTTTTTGGTGAGGAGAACGAAAACAAGTGCGAAATCAAAATAGGAGCAGGAGGAGCTGAGAGAACAGCGACTAACCATTATTTGGGAGGTGACTTTTACCTTTTTTTTAGACGGTATTATGGAAAGGCCTTTAAAAGTTGGTATTTTGGTTTGGGCGGGAGTTTTATTACAGCAAAATAACGTCTATATCCACCACTACTCTTCTATTGTTCTTTGACATCTTTCTGGGATCTCTTTCCTATTGTACTATTCACAGACTCACAGGGTAGACCCATCCAGCGCTATCGCTATGACCCATTTGGTTTACTTGAAGCGGCAAAGGGAAACGAGAACAATCCTTATCTTTTTACCGGCAAGGAATTTGATGTAACTGGGTTATACTACTTTGGTGCCCGCTATTATGACCCAGCCATAGGAAGGTTTATTACCACAGATCCTGTTGTTGGCGCCTTATATAATACGCAGGCCCTCAACGCCTATTCTTACTGTTACAACAATCCATTAAGATATGTTGACCCGACAGGTGAGTTTGCAATCCTTCCGCTTATTATTGCTGGACTTATTAGTTCCGCTTTGTATACTGTTGGTTCTTTGGCTGCTGGGCAACAAATTACTTTGCAGGGATTGTTGCTTTCATTTGCTGTAGGAGCTATTAGTTATGGAATAGGTGAACTTGCTGGTTCCTTGGGGGGTTGGATGGGAGGACAGGTAAGCACAGGAGTGCAGTCAGTTCTTGGTAAAGGTTGGTTTAGCAACTTACTTGGGCAGGCTATAGGTAGAGGAATGGCAAATGCACTTATAGACATTACAATGCAATACACCTTTACTGGACAGGTGAATTGGAACCGAGCTTGGCAGGTGGGAGTGTCTTCAGCAGCGGCATACGGAATAGCAAATTTTCCCGCCGGAAAGCTAGGACCTATTCCGATTATGGGAACTAATGCGCTTTACTCCAAGACGATTAGACATCTTCCGAAATTTGGTCAATATGCTGTGACCACTACATTAACAATTTTTGCTCAGCCCATATACAATACTATATTCCATGAAGGAGAAGGAACTCTGAGAGACCTCTCTTTTAGAAGCACCTTTGCGAAGTATGCGAGGTTAGGGGACCCTGATGTCTGGACTGGGCAAGGAAATATACCAGGAGGATTCGTTGACCCCGGACATATTCTATTAGGTGGCATATACGGTGGAATCACAAAAACAATGAATATGTCTCTTTCCGAGGGTGGCATTTTCGCAAGCTTTTATCTTTTCTTTTTCTTTGAGGGAATAGCGGAAGGGAAGATTGATTGGGAAGTAGGAGATATAGTTTCGGATATGTATGGTTTTGGGGCAGGACGCTAGGATAAAAAAAGGAAGAAAATGTCAAATTTATATCATAGATTCCTATATTTGGCAGTAGCCTTTCTATTATTTAAAACGAATGCAATTTGTGATGTATATTTTTCTCTCGCCCCTATTTCATATACTAAAAGATATAAGGATAGCAATATTTTTGAAGCAAAGAATCGTTGGCCTGCGATTGGGGGAATGCAGGGATTTGGGATGTTGGGTAGAAGGTGGGGAGCCGGGGGAGGTATAGAGGGTGATTTCTACACTCCTTTGCTAAGAGAAAATGTTAGGGTAATTCCTCACGCAAATGGAGATATAAGAGCACTTACATTTACTGGTGGTTTTTCCCTCGTGTGGGGTGATACCTCGGGACAGAATAATTACTGTATCTCTTACCTCTGTCCTGCTTTAACTGTGTATTTAAATAGACCATACGTTGTCAAACAAGAAAATGGAATTTTATATATATCTGACGAGCAAGGTAGGACTTACGGTGGTGTTAACTTAGGAATAAAGACGCACTTTTTAAAGTACTTTTATCTAGACTACGAATTTTATAGTGCGAGACCGGTAGCAAATATGTTAACGTTGTCTGTTCCTTTTGCTTCTTCTTCTTATCCTCCAACAGATATTAGAAGATTCACAGAGAAGAGACCGCCGGAAAAGTGGTGTTTCTCTGTAGGATGTGGCTTGGATCCGGGTGCTCGTTCTATTTTCGTAGGGGTGAGACTTAGATAAGATGTCCCTAATTTCAAATAGTTCTTTGACAAAAGTGGCAAAGAATTTGATGTAACTGGGTTATACTACTACGGCGCTCGCTATTATGACCCGGTGATAGGTCGCTTTATCTCCTGCGACCCGGTGATGGGGCGGCTTGAAAAGCCTCAAGGGCTGAATTCGTATGTTTATTGCTATAATAATCCGCTCACCTATGTAGATCCGAGGGGGGAGTTTGCATGGCTGATTCCCGCACTTATATTTTTATTAAAGGCAGCGGCAATATCTGCAGGAATAAGTGCTGCAGCATATTCATTTCAAGCAATGTCTACCGGTAACTGGAGTTGGTCAGGGTTTTTTACAGCTGTTGGTTACGGTGCTTTGTCTGGACTGGTAACAGGAGGTCTTGCCTTGGGTGCCGGGGCAATCATGGGTGCTGTCTTGCCAGGCATTTCTGCAGTTCAAGGAATGCAAATGATAATGACTGGCGCTAAGTTGACATTTACACAAACACTTGTTTATCATACTACTTTAGGAACTTTAGGTGGAGCTTATGCAATGATTGCCGGCGGTGGAAGCTGGGAACAAATAGCATCCAGTGCTTTGGGTGGCTTAGCCTCGGGACTGGTAGGCTATGGCTACGCATATGGTTTTTCAAAACTTGCTTCACAGAATTGGAAAATTGCCGGTATAAATGTTGCAATAATTGCTAAATGGAGTGTGCGTATTGGTTATAGCGGTTGGTTAGCAAGTATCGGTAGATTGGGAGCAAATGAAAAGTTCCATCACTATTTTGCTGGAGCAGCAATTGACTTGATTAGTGAGATGGGCGGTCCGTTCAAGGGACAGTTCAGTGCATTTCGCACTTTAGGCTATGCAGTAGAAGTTGATGATGCTATACAACATTTATATCAACAGTGGTCAGGTGCTCCAAGGACAGTAGCCAGCGACTATTCGCCCTGCCATAATGCTTTTAAATGGATGTTCGAACATAAGGTCTGGCCACTTTATCAGACATATGAAGCAATAATGGGAGAATGAAGTGAGTAGACAGATTCGAAATCAAATATTTTTTTTGATATTTATATTGGCAATAATGCCGCTCCTTAATATCCCCGATCTAGCTTATGCTTTTATATTGCCTCATGGACTTCCAATTGAAGCGGGTTTTGGTTCAGGTATCATGGTGCGTCCCATTTTTGGTTTTGTTAATATTTCCTCTCAAAACATTAATCCGACCATATCACGCCAATACCAAAAATCATATGGAGGTGGTGGTACTTTTGCCGTAAGATTTTGCAGGAATGCAAGTATTAAATTAGATTTTTGGGGTTCTGGCTATAACAGAGAAGACAAAAAAGAACGTGGGCCCTATAAAATCCTACAGAAAGAGCATTATTTTAATGATGGAAATATTGAAATTGTGGGTTTTAATGATAAGCCATTTTACAACTTTTTAAATATTGGGGCATCATTTGGTATGAGG
This sequence comes from Candidatus Edwardsiibacteriota bacterium, assembly GCA_040755715.1. Classification (GTDB taxonomy): domain Bacteria; phylum Edwardsbacteria; class AC1; order JBFLXN01; family JBFLXN01; genus JBFLXN01. Next base: position 421 of record JBFLXN010000190.1, on the reverse strand, counting down.
AGAATTAAAGAAAACGCCCAATTCGTTATTAAGGACACATTGACAAATATTGAGTATACTCTGGTTTCGATTGATGAAAAGGTGAGTTCAGTATATTTTGGTGTAAATTCCTCTTTTACAATACCAACACCTTGGCGAAAAGAAATGATTATATTGAACTACAACTATATTTTGGGAAATTATAATAGATATATAATAACAACTGCATATAAATTGATTACGCCCCATAAAAGATACCTTTCAGATTCAAGCGGGGAAATAGGAACTACAAGTTATTTATTATTTAGATATTATCGGTTGAATGCAAAATAAAAGTGAGCAGCTAATTTTTAAGTAATTCTTGAATTTTTTCTTTTGATTTTGAGTTGATTTCAAATAATAAATTTTTAATAATTTCAGATTTTTGTTCTTTCTCAAAATA
>JBFLXN010000019.1:0-26393 GCA_040755715.1 Candidatus Edwardsiibacteriota bacterium | reverse complement strand
AAAGTAGCGAACTTGGGCTTGCAACTCTCTTAAAATTAAGGAGTTATATAACAGGAGGGCAACAAGCAAGAAGGTGTGCTTGTAACTTCGTGTAAATCAAGAGGTTGTGAATTTCGTGAAAGCCACTCAAGTATTAGAAAAGGAGGTGAAATAATTTGCGGCATTATGAGACTGTTTTTATTCTTGATTCTAAATTAGACGAAAATAGTGTAGAGAAAGAAATTACAAAAGTCAAGGAGCTCGTTCAATTTCAAAAAGGTGAGGTAGTAAAAATTGATAAGTGGGGAAGGAAACGATTAGCCTACGAAATCAAAGATAGACAAGAAGGCTACTATGTGGTGATAAATTTTACTTCCTCTCCTGAACGGTTGAACGAATTGGAACGCAACTTTAAACTCAATGATTTGGTCTTAAAACACATCATCGTCAAGGGGAAATAAAGAGAGCTCTAAAAATCTTGATTTTAACGCAGAGACACAGATGAAAAACCAAAAACTGAAGAACGAAAGAACCAAAAAACCTTAATATCGTTAATATTGTTCTTAAGTTTCTCCGTTTTTCAGTTCTTCAGTCAATAATTTACTCTGTCTCTCTGCAGTGATAAAAAAACTTTTTCAGAGGTCTCATAAAAAGGAGAAAAAATGGCAGGATTACGGTTAGGAGAACTGAATAGAGTTCTTTTGATGGGGAGATTGACCAGGGATCCGGAACTGAGGCAGACACCTAATGGAACCGCCGTGACTACCTTAGGTTTGGCTATAAATAGACGATTTAAAAATTCAGCTGGTGAATATCAAGACAAGCCAACCTATGTAAATATTATTGCCTGGCAACGTTTGGCTGAACTCTGCACTCAATTTTTACACAAAGGGAGCGCTATCTTAGTGGAAGGGCGATTAGAGAGTCGCTCCTGGGAAACAGAACAAGGTGAAAAGAGAAATACGTTGGAGGTGAGAGCAGACCGGATTCAATTTTTAGATAAGCTAGAGAGTAAACCGATTTCAGAAGATGATTCTGCAGTTCCATTGGCTGGAGAAGAATACGAGCCTATGGAAAAAGAGAATTTGCCTTTTTGAATAATTTCTTTGATTACGGCGATTTTGTCATGCCAAAGGTAGAACAGCCTCTGGCTGAAACACGATTACAGCGATTATTTAGCCTGAAGATTTATCACCGTAATCGTTCTTTCAATCGCTGCAATCACTGTAGCGGAGCGAGGCATATCTTATTATGGCTGGATTGAAGTTGCCTAATATTAACTCTGTCCTTTTAGCTGGCAGACTTACTCGTGACCCAGAATTACGCTATACTCCAGCTGGAAGTGCCGTTTGCACTTTTCCTTTAGCCATAAATAGGTGGTATAAAGATGCTACCGGTCAACGACAGGAAGATGTCTGTTATGTCAATATTGTTACTTGGCGAGAAATAGCGGAGAATTGCAGTAAAAATCTGCATAAATCAAGCGCGGTACTAATCGAAGGAAAGTTAGAAAATCGGCGGTGGGAAACAGAATCAGGACAAAAAAAAAGTACTGTAGAGATAAGAGCTGAGCGAGTGCAATTTCTGGACCAAACGGCACCCAGCATAAGAGCCCCTAGTCAGAAAAATCTTCAAACCACTGAAGCCACTGAATACACAGAAAAATAGTCTCTTTTTATCTCAGATTCTAAAAAGTCTTCAGTGGTCTATACTTTCCTATACCATCAAGGAAATTCTTTGTTAGGTGAGGAGATACCTAAAATGATGACTAAAGAAAAGAAATCTACCAAATTTTTCAGGCGCAGAGAATGCAAATTCTGTTTAGAAAAGATAAGTAAAGTTGATTATAAAGATGAAAAGAGATTGTGCCAATTCTTGAGTGAAAGAGGTAGAATCATTCCCTCTCGGATTACCGGCAATTGTGCCAAACATCAACGACAGTTAACTGTGGCGATAAAACGAGCCAGAGAAATCGCCCTTTTACCATATATCGCCGGGAAATAGTGTTCAATTTAAAATGTCCGCCGAAGACGGATCTGTCTTAGGCATGAAAACTGCGAATTAACATGAAAGAGATAGTCCACAGACCATAGTCCTAGGAATTTCAAAAATCAAATATCAAAATTAAGGAATAAAAATGATCATTAGATAAATTCCAAAATTTTGATTTTTGCATTTATGCCGAGCAAAGCGAAGGATGTCTTATCTGTGGACTAAAAAATTCGTGGCTAAATTAAACAGAAGATAGAGGAAGGTTACTACACCATGAAAGTAATTCTTCTTGAAGATATTGAGAGATTGGGAAAGAGTGGAGAGGTCTGTGGAGTAGCTGACGGCTACGCCCGCAATTACCTTATCCCACAAAAAAAGGCGCTCATTGCCTCCTCTAGCAATTTACGAATTTTTGAAGAAAAGAAAAGAATGGACATAGTGCGTGAAGAGAAGAAAAGGCGAAGCTTTGAAAATCTGGCAAAAAAACTGAACGAGATTTCCTGTACCGCTGTAGTTCAGGCAGGTGAAGATGAAAGACTTTTTGGAACTGTCACGACTCAAGATATTGCTGATCTCCTGGCCACTGAAGGTTTTCAAATTGATAAGCGCAAAATTATTCTGGAACAACCCATCAAAACTTTGGGTGTTTATAGTATAGTTGTAAAACTTTATAAGGATATTGAAGCAAAAGTGAAACTCTGGGTGGTGCGACAATAAAAGGTGTTCCCCCAAAGAGAAAAACTACTGGGAGGTTAAATTTGTCAGAATTCAACCTTTCAGATTTAGTAAAATCTGAGTTTATTAATTTAAATCTTCGGGCTCAGACTCCGGAAGGTGTATTAAGAGAATTAGTCAATCTTTTTGAATTAGAAGAAAAAGCCAGGGGATTACTCTTAACGATGCTTAAGGAAAGAGAAAAATTGGGCTCAACTGGAGTAGGAAAAGGCATCGCTATTCCTCATTGTCGTTCACTCTTACTCCCCTCTCTCTCATTGGCAATTGGCCGTTCAAAAAAGGGGATTAATTTTAAGGCGTTAGATAAAAGGCCAGTCCAACTCTTTTTCCTAATCGTTGCCCCCCCCCAAGATCCTTACAATCAATATCTTTTGACACTGGGGAAAATTGCCCAAATTGCCAAGGATATAAGTTTTAAGGATTCGCTTTTTACCGCAGAAACTCCCACAGACTTTTTGGCGCGACTTAAAGAAATAGAAAAGGTAACTTAGCTAAAATTATTAGGATGCACCAACAATTAGAACTTCTGATTATGCTACACGACTTGGAGGAGATGATTAGAGAAAGCCTCGAAGCCGCTATCTCAGAAGAATCTTTGGGATTTAAACTGAGCCATCAGGAAGACCTAAAAAAAGCCTACGCAGAAGTAGAAAAACGACTCCAGCCAGAATTGTTAGTCCGTTACCGAAAGTTGAAAGAGCGATACGAAAGAGCCATTGTGCCAGTAGTTAATGGGGTTTGTTGTGGCTGCTATATGCGAATGCCTATCGCCTTAGCCACCAGCAAAGACAAAAATGTGGAAGTAACTACTTGTGAAAACTGTGGAAGATTCCTCTATTGGACTGAATAAATCCCCGGGCTCTATATCACCATAGTAGAGTTATTCCTTCCTGTAGAAATTTTAACGACATCACACAAAATCTACTGTCGTTCCAACTTATTATAATCGATAATCTGCGAATTTTTTTCACCATGCACCTTTCCTCTGCCTTGTCCAGACATCATTTTAGGAAAGGTGCGGGATAAATTCCAACCTGTCTGTTGTGCGAATATTCGGAGATTTTTACATTTTCCCCGCCTATGGAAGATATTAAAAATCAGATTCTTTCACTTCTGCCAGGAGTAAATTGTGGACTCTGTGAACTTCCTGGAGGCTGTGAGGGCTATGCCGAGGAATTAGCCGATGCCTCAAGACTGGACCTCTGTGTTTTAGGGGGACAAAAGTTACTCTGGAAATTGAAAGAAATATTATCAGAAGTAAATCCTCCGGTTAAATCATCGGTAGCAGTTCTCATCTGTCAAGGTGGTCAAAATGAATGTGGTGAATATTTTGTCTATGATGGTCTTTCTGATTGTGAAGCGGCTGTCTTGCTTTTTGGGGGAAATAAAAATTGCCGCTATGGATGTTTGGGTTTAGGGAGTTGTGTCAGAGTCTGTCCTAAAGGAGCCATTCAGATAAATCAAAAAAATTTAGCCCAGATTGACCCTTTACTTTGTGATGGCTGTGGAATTTGTGCAAAGATTTGCCCCAAGGGAATGATTGAAATTCTTCCTAAAAGTCAGCAAGTCTATTTTGCTTGTCACTCGTTGCGTTCGGCAAGACCCCCACCTTTCCCGAAAAGGGACTCGCCCGTCCCGATAAAATCGGGATATCTGAGGGACCACTTTGTGGCGGGGCAGGAGAAAACTCCACATTTTCCTACCAGACCAACTTATTTTGTTGTTTACCTTGGTAGTGGTCAAAGAGGAGAAAAAGATAGCCCCTGCACGGTTGAGTGCAATGGCTGTGGGATTTGTGCGGAAATCTGTCCATTTCAGGCGATTACAATGATTGATGGTTTACCAGAGATTGATTATATCAAGTGTCGCAGTTGTGGTATCTGTGTTCACAAATGTCCTAGAGGATGCTTCATTGATAGAGTTACTAAGCGCCCCACTGCTTTTATTGGTTTACAGTGTGATGGTTGTGGAAAATGTAAGGAAACTTGCTTAATGAATGCTATTATCGGAGAGATTGACCAAGTACATAAAGTGGTCAGGGAAGTTTGCATTGGTTGTGGGCTTTGTTTTGAAATCTGTCCCAAAAAAGCGGTGACTATGTTGGGGGCCCTGGGACACGCTGGGACGACAATCATTTGAAAATACTTACCACGGAAACACGGAATTTAGGAAATCACGGAATAAAAGTTAATTTATTTTTGTGGTGGTTATTGAAATTGGGTTCGGGGCGAATCCATGGCCATCTAGCCGCTCAGAGGAAATTCAAAAATCAAAATTTTTGGATTTTAATTTGTAATTTTGATTTTTGATATTTGCATTTTGCATTCCCGAACGGAGTGAGGGTTGGAACTATGTCTTCTGAAGAAAAAGAGATGCCATTTTTTGACCACCTGGAGGAGTTGAGAAGGCGCCTCCTTTTTTCTTTACTCTTTATTACAGTATTTTCTCTCGCTGGCTGGTTTTTTTCACCCCAAATTATTTCTTTTCTCTTAAAACCGGTTGGCAAACTCTATTTTTTCAGCGTCCTGGAGGCCTTCACGGTCAGGTTAAAAATCTCTATAATAGTAGGGTTCGCTCTGTCTACTCCCTTCCTTCTTTATCAGGCGATTAGATTTATTTTCCCCGCTTTAAGACAAAAAGAGCGGCATTTAATTCTACCTTTAGTCGTTTTTTCGCTCTTACTCTTTCTGGCTGGTATTGCCTTTGGTTATTTTTTGGTTTTCCCGGTAGGGCTTCGGGTTCTTTTATCTTTCGGGGGGGGACAATTGGAGCCACTTTTAGGTGTCAGCCGATATCTCTCTTTCGTCCTCTGGTTTCTTTTAGCCTTTGGCCTCTCTTTTCAACTTCCGCTGATTATCTTTTTCTTGGTGAAATTAGGAGTGATTACTCCCCTATTCCTCCGCCAACAACGGAAGGTAGCGATTGTTTTAGCCTTTATTATGGCAGCGCTCGGGCCAACAACTGATCTTCTCTCACAAGTTCTGATGGTTGTTCCTCTAATTCTTCTTTACGAAGCCGGCCTCTGGCTTTCCTATTTGGGGAGAAAGTACAATTACGGCGATGAAAAAAGACGATGACAACGATGACTTTTGCATTGGTAAAGAGGTGCTGGATTTTTTTCTTGCTTTATTTCTTCATTTTTGCTATATTTAAATAAATGTCTGAAAAGAAAAAATCACCACCCCTGGTGGGTAGCGCTATTCTCTTGAGTCTCTGGTTTTTGCTTTTAGTAGGAAGTCTCTTGGTTTTGGAGTATTCTCTTACCCCACCAGAGGGCAAAACCTCAAGCCAGAGAAACGAAGTTGCTCTTAGGCAGAGTCAAGCCTTGACAAAGGTTTTGGCTCGGCGAGCTCAAGATGGTCTAATTCGCTCTGATGAAGAGGAAAGGATTCTTGCTTTAGGCAAATTTGTTTCTGACACTAAAGAGGATCTGCCAGAGTTACACTATTTTGTGATTATAGACGATAGCAATAAGATTTGGGGCCATTTTGACCAGGCAAAAGTCGGGGCCGTCTATCAACTTCCAAAAGGTAAAGTTATCCAGACCAATATTTTAGAGATTGAGACTCCGGAAAAGGGGAAAATTTACGACATCTCTGCTCCTATTATGCTTCGTAACAAATACATTGGCTATGTTCATCTCGGTTTACCAATAGACAAATCTATCACCTCAACAAAGCCAATGCTTCCACCTAAAGAGAGATACTATTTCTATGCTGGAGTTCTGCTTTTGGGAATAATTGGTTCTTTTGGTGGAGTAATTCTGGTAGGGAAAAAAGCAAAGAAATGGACCTTTCAAACGTTAGACACTGAGACGCAGGGAAAAATCACGGCTGCTCAAAGAGAGCTTTTGGATCTTGAAAGAATGAAAAATGAAGCCATCAAAGAATTCCGCCAATACAATAGCAATATTGCTTTGCAACACGAAGAAATTAAGAGGAATAAAAAGGATTTGTCTGAGGTGGCTGAACGAGTGAATAATATGAAAAGAGAGGAAATAGAGCTCTCCAAGAAGTTAGAAGGTATGCGGCGTCTGGTAGTAGCTACCATGGAACAGAAACTTGGCGCACCAACTTCTGAAGAAACTGCTCCCAAAGAAGATGTGGCGGCTTTGCGTCAGGGAATTGACGCCGCTAAAAGAGCCCTGCTTGACCTTGACTGCCGAATTGAAGCGAGAAGAAAGGAGGAAATAGAACTACAACGGCGTATTGAGGAACAAAAGGCAAAAATCCAATCCACTCCTGATAAAAAATCCCAGATTTCTACAGTTTAACAAAATATTAGCCACAGATTAACATAGAATTACACCCCAATAAAATCGGGGTGTAATTCTGTGGCTTTATTAAAATTATTTCCCGATGCAAAATTGAGAAAAAATTCTTTCTAAAATCTCCTCAGTGCTTGTCTCACCAGTTATTTCACCCAGACAATTTAGCGCCTCTCTCAGATCTAGAGTCACAAATTCATCAGACATCTTCTCATCTACCGCTATTTGAGCTTGCTTGAGTGCCAGAAGGGTTCGCTCTAAAATATCCCGATGACGCAGATTGGTTACCACCACTGATTCCTCAGAGAAACCATTCTCCTCTACTATCTTTAGGATTAACTGATTCAACTCCTTAATTCCTCTACCTTGCAAGGCCGAAATTTCTACTACTGAATCGGTATGTTCTTTAAGATTTTCCTTTTTTAATTTCTGTGGTAAGTCAATCTTATTAACTATAAGGAGAGTTTTCGTCTCTAAAGCAGAATGAAAATGTGTCTCAAGCAGTTTTTTGTCTTCTTCCTTGAGTTCTTCCGAACCATCAAGCACTAAAAGCAAAAGATTCGCCTGGCTGATGGTTTGTTGTGCTCTTTTAATTCCTTCTTTTTCTACTAAATCCTTTGTTTCACTGGGAAGCCCAGCGGTATCAGCAAGTAGTAGAGGAATTCCGTCAACATCAATCCACTCCTCAATGACATCTCTGGTCGTGCCGGGAATGGGAGTGACAATGGCTCTTTCTCTTTCTACGAGTAGATTGAAGAGACTTGATTTGCCTACATTGGGTCGCCCGATAATTGCTCCCCTCATTCCATCTCTTAGAATGAGGCCTTTTTGACTACTTTTAATCAGTGAGGAAATTTCATCATCAATTTTTAGAATCTCTGTCCTTAGATTCTTTAGTGGTTGGATTTCTTCTTCGGGAAAATCAATCACTGCTTCCAACTCCACCAGTAAGTCTAACAACTTATCTTTGATGCTTTGAATCTTTTGAGAAAATTTTCCTTCAAGTTGTTGCAGTGAAATCTTTTGACTGCGTTCGGTTTTCGCTTTGATTAAATCACAGACTGCTTCTGCTTGAGTCAGGTCAATTCTTCCATTGAGAAAGGCTCTCTTGGTGAATTCTCCTGGTGAAGCGAGGCGAGCTCCTTGATGTAACAAAACTTCTAAGATGCGCCGTGGCGTGACAAAACCACCGTGGGTGGTGATTTCTACCATATCTTCTTTTGTATAGGTGTGAGGTTGGCGGAAGACTGAGACCAAGACCTCGTCAAGTTCTTCTTTGGTCTCCGGGTCAATGATCTTTCCGTAGTGAACAGTATGGGAAGGCCATTCTAAAAGTGGCTTTGAAGGGCGAACCCCGTTAGAAATTCTCTGCGATGCGTGGCATCGTGGTAAATTTCTAACGGGGTGAAAAACCTTTTCTGTAATGGTGATAGCTTCTTTGCCTGAAAGTCGGATGATAGCTAAGGCGCTTTCGCCGAGAGGCGTGGAAATTGCAACAATGGTATCGTCTAAATACTCAAGCATTAGCAGCACCTTTGATTCGGACTTCCCTATATTATAACCATTTTTTGCCATGCGGATTTTCTGCAGCAAGATATTAGCCACAAAAGTAAACTTTTGGATTCCATTACCAGCGATAATCTAATTGCAAACTCCAGGTATAAAGGTCTTCAAAATTAGTAAAATCTCTCACCGGAATTCCGAGTTCGTTTTCATAATAAAATTTCTTGTCAGGAGTGTAAATCTCTGAATGGGGATAGCGTGAAAATTTGCCTCTGAATTTAAGTCTTAATTGCAGTCCAGGGGAAAAACGGTCTGAGATAGTGATGAAATAACGACTCCCCTGACCATTAAGAAAATCAATCCCAGTATCCTCAAAAATCCACTGAGACATTCCATCAGTCCGCCAGGTAGCCATCCCACCTTTGACTGAGAGTCGGGGTGAAAAGTGGTGCTCCCAATCACAAGAGAGATAGCCACCGTCCATCAAAATATTGTTATCGTATTTTCTTATGCCCGTGAAAATAACTTGCCCGTAGCGCAATTCCAAATTCAAGTTGTCCCATTGAGAGAGATTGGCAAAACAGCGAAGCGTGCTCTCTTTTGTTTTAGAGGCAGTCGCCACCACTTCCTTCGGCTGATGTTTTATTTGCCATTTTTCTTTTAATCTAATTCTTAAAGGAAAGACGGGACGATATTCAATTTCCCCCTGAAGGCGCAGATTGAGAAGTCCAAAGGCTAAGTTCTTCCAGGTATCCAGATAGGCTTTGGTGATTGTCAATTTGCGGGAGATTTGATAGCGAGTCTCCAGATAAACGCCTTGTTCTGCCTTTGGAGCAGGATAGTTTTGCAAACTGGCATAGAGTGGGTCAATCAGTCTATAATCTTTTTCTAAGATGGTATCTTCAAAACGCTTTTGCTCCATAAAGGCGCGGCAGTAAGGATTATCATAATTGACATCATAGTATCTATGGATTATAAGAAGATAGAGATAGTTATGTTGAATTCTCGCCTTAAAACAATAAGCTTTACCCCCCCGAATTGTTGGGCATATTCTCCTTCCAGAGAAAAATTTTTAATAATCATGCGAAAATCAAGGCCATAAATTTTTCTTCTTTTTCCTTGAAAGAGCTGGGTATAATTAGGGTCATTGAGTGCTTCAGTATCACCAGGTAAATCAAGGGTCCTGCAGTCAGGGTTAATTGTTCGGTCGTATTTGCTCTCATAGCCATTAAAGGCTAAGTAACTACCTAACGGGATAATAGCCAAATCAGAAAGGTCAAACTTTAAACTCCAGCCAATAGTCTTCTCGCTCAACTTATCCTTTTGCCAATTCAGCCTTGGACTATTGATTATGAAGGAGTTGACAGTTTGATTGTAATTGAGCAAAGCATCTCTTTTATCAATAGAGTAAAAGAATTGCGGTTGAAATCTGCTAAACTTTGCTTGCCAGGCAACTCCTCTAAAAGTGAATTCTTGGGAGGTTGTGGCATCGCCAAAGAGACCGCAAGTGCGCTCCACCACTCTATAAGGGCTTTCATCAGGGTCAAGGTCTTTGTTATCAACCAGAAGCCCCTGGCCCCAAGTAATACGATAATTCCCCAGTATTATCTTTTCTAAGAGTCCAAGATGGTAAAAACCCAGATAGCCTTTGGTCAAAGAAAATTCTTTCTTTTCGCCAGCAGTCCTTTAATTCAAGAGTCCTAACTTAATTTTTTCTCCCCAATTAATTCTTAACTTATGTCTAGAAGTTCCGTTAGCTGGATATTCTTGCAAAGTTAATAGTTCATTTTGTATTTGATTTCTTAGATAACTAATCTCTCTTTCTGTCCAACCGGCTTGGCGCAAGTGACTGCCTTTTGATGAAGGACTGTGGTCATCAAATTCCTTCAGGGAAGCCTGGAGAGTAGAAATCTTATAAGCCAAATTTTCTGTCTCTTCACCAAAGTCAAGGCGATTATCTGCGAGGAATTTAAAACGATAATAGCCTTGAAAAGTTAAACGATGTGAGTCTGAGGGATAGAGAGTCACATAGGGGCGCATATTGGTCAAACCAAAGTGTGATAGTCCTTCTACATCTCTTTGTAGAGTCCGCCACGAGTGTATTGGACCTCTTGTCTTGATATATCTTACTACAGAGACCGCATCAACTAAAGAGACATTTTTCAGAAGTACCAAATCATCAACATTAGTTCTATTAAGGTCTAAGGGATTGATGAACAAATCCTCCCATTCATCCAAGGCGCTTTCGGTCGGACTTTCCTCAGTGGCTAATAGAGCTTGCAATTGCTCCACATAAGGAGAGATATCTCGTTTTTCTAAAGATGGGCTAATTCTAATGAGGGGTTTAATTCGTTCAAATCTTTCACCATCAATGCCTTTAATTTCCCGCAACTCATAGATGCTTTTAAAATAGCTTTTAAATTCTCTGCGTTCAAGGATTCGTTTAGCTATTTCTGGAGTAATACCAGGCAGAGAACTAATCTGGTCAAAAGAAGCTTGATTGAGGTCAAGTTGTAGTTCCTCGCCAGAGGAGAAGGAAACTACTAAGAAACCGTAGAGCAAAAAGAGCAGGGTATAGTTTACTACCGTTCGGATAAATTGTAACATATCGTTAACCGTCAAATGGCCTTGCGGCTCGTTTCGTTATTCGTCTATCGTATTTCGTCTTCTTAATCGCATCACGACGCCGCAAGCCGAAACGAGCTGCGAAGCCGTGAAACGAACAACGAATACCTTTTTCATTTCTCCAGTTCCTTTATCATCACCAATCCGTCTTCGTCTCGGTAGTATTTTTTACGGATAGCTACCTCTTTGAATCCAAAATTTCTATACAAGGAAATGGCTGCTTCATTAGACACTCTCACTTCCAAAGTAGCTAATTGGCAATTCCTCTTTTTGGCTTCATCTAGAAGATAGGCAAGAAGTTTTCGTCCGATTCCTTTCTTCCTGCGAGAATGTGCTACTGCAATATTTCCGAGGTGCATCTCATCAATAACAAACCAAACTACAGCATAACCGACCACTTCTCCACCTGACTGATAGCGGCTTTTCGGTTCTCTCTGTTTGGCTACAATAGAAAACGCTTGTTTGGTCTCTTGGATGTCATGAAGAAACATCTCTCGTTTCCAGGGGTCGGGAAAAGAGGCCTGTTCAATCTTCAAGATTTCGTCCAAGTCTAATTCTGTCATGGGGAGAATGGTAATTTTAGGCTCATCACGAATTATTGTGGATAAACAATTATTCATGGCAAATGGCGACAATTCTATTAGAGAGGTAGGAAGACGGGCGGAAGAAGGTCTAAGATAGATTGGTTCAAGAGTATCTAAGTCATCTCCGCTAGAGTCTCGACTTGTCGGAATGTGTTGTTGGACAGAGAATTCTTTCTTTTGTAATCTTTCCCACCCGAGCCAGGCAATGTGAGCTGCGTTAGGCGCCAAAATATTAGGTGAGAGAAAATGCAATTTTTCTTTCAATTCTTGTTGAAAAAAACCACGATAGACTTCACTACCAGCACCTAAGAATAGAACCTCCTCCGGGGTCTCTTTGAGCTTTCTTATTAATTTTTCTGGAGAGACTGTCTCACATTCAGAAAAACGCTCCAGAGTTCCTTGTGAAAGGCTATATTTAGCGGTATAGATTTCTTGTCTCTTGGCGTCAAGCATAGGGTAAACTGCAAAAGGGCAAAACCTGGCGCTTAAGGCTAAAGCATCTAAAGTTGGCACACCAATCAGTGGTTTTCCAAAAGAAAGACAAATTCCTTTGAGAGTAGCCAAGCCAATCCGAAGGCCGGTGAAAGAACCGGGGCCTAGAGAAATAGCAAAGGCATCAATTTCTTCTCTTTCTATTTCTAGCATCAAAAACATTTCTTCAATAGCCGAAAGAAGTCTTTCGGCATGTTTTGGGGGAGAAGTAAATAAAGAGAGTTGGCCTAAAACCTTTTTGGACAAAGAAGTCTCAGCTTCAATTATGGCAAGTCCTAAGATATCAGTGGATGTATCAACGGCAAGAATTTTCATATGCTAATCTCTGCTGACCTTTATAGAATGTCTTTAAGCAAGATTTCGTATCTTTCTCCTTTTGGAATAAGAGTAATTTCTCTCTCTCGGTCACTTAGATATTTTAGTCTTACTTCCAATCTCTTTTCTGGCAAGAGTGATTCTACTTTCTCTGCCCATTCTATTATAGCTACACCGTCACCATAGAAATATTCTTCATAGCCGAGATTAAATAATTCTTCTAAATCTTTGAGTCTGTAGAGGTCAAAGTGATAAACTGGAAGGTCTCCCTTATATTCACTAATAATTATGAAAGTGGGGCTGGTCATCACCGAAGATACACCCAGTCCCTTTCCTAAGCCTTGAATAAAGGTGGTCTTGCCACTCCCTAATTCTCCAATCAGAGCAACAAAGTCGCCAGGTTTGAGGGTGCCTCCCAATCTTTTCCCTAATTCTACAGTCTGTTCGGGAGAAGAAGTTATGATTTTAAATGGCATAGTTATTTCAAATACCAAACTCCAATATTACCAAATCCAAAAAATCTTTTGGTAGTATTGGTTTTATTGGTATTTGGGATTTCTACTATGTGAGCTACCTCCTCGGCTCCATAATGGCGATTGGCACAATCATTTCTTCTAACGAAATTCCGCCGTGTTGAAGCATTCCCTGGTAGCGCTTGCTGTATTCAGCAAACTTGGTGGGATAGACAAAATAGAAATCCTCTTGAGCAATAATATAATGTTTACCAAGACCATCGGCTGGCAAACCGAAAGCTTCGGGGTCTTTGATGAAAAGTAGATGTCTCGGGTCACCGGAAATAGTAGTGCCAAACTTGTAGCGCAAATTCAAAGAGGTATCCTTTCCACCTCTAACCACCGTGGCTCTTTTGCCAAAGATAGAACCATGGTCAGAAGTCAACACCACAGTACAATTAGTAGTAGAAATTTTTTTCAAAATTTCATAGAGGTCAGAATGAACAAACCAAGAGGCGGTGAGTGCTCTAAATCCAGATTCTTCCTGGAGCATTTCCTTAAAAATTTCCGATTCAGAGCGTGAATGAATCAAGATGTCAAGGAAATTCACCACTAGGGAGACCAAGGGTGACTGATAATGAGAAAGAATTTTTTTCTTCACTTCGCTAGCTTCTAATAAGTTAAAAATTTTTACATATTTCGTTTCTGGAATTCTAATCTGTAACCTTTCAAGTTGTTCATCTAATAATTGATGTTCAAAACGGTTTCCAGAGCCTTCCTCCTCATTTCTTTCTCCTCTCCAATATTGTGGATAGGCTTTAAGAATTTCAACAGGAAAGAGACCACTAAAAATAGCATTTCTCGCATAAGGAGTAGCGGTAGGAATGATTGAATAATAATATTCTCTTTTAATCTCGTAGAATTCTTCAAGGAGTGGTTCCAGAAGGAGCCATTGGTCAAGGCGCATACAGTCCATTACTAAAAAATAGACTTTATGTTTTGACCTGTTAAGTAGGGGCACCAAATATTTTTTCACCAAATCTGCCGAAAGAACTGGACGGTCTTGACTCTCACTTGATGGGCCCTCAGATTTAACCCAATCGGGATAATTTACTGAAACATAACGAGCGAATTCTAAATTGCATTCTCTTTTCTCGTCTTCCTGTGAAACCTTTAAGTTGGGTTCATTTACTTCATCAAGAAGTAAATCCCATTCAGTAAGTCGGCAATAGATTTCAATCCACCCTTTCCAATCGGGATTTCTAAGAGACCGACTTTCTCTTATTTCTTGTAGTTCAGATACATAACGTTGCAGTGCCTGTTGTCTAACAAGTTCTCTTCTTTCTAAGAGTCGCTTGCAAGTGGAAAGAATTTGGTTGGGATTTAGGGGTTTGACCAGGTAATCATCAATGCGCTGGCCGAAGGCTTCGTTCATTAAGTCCTCTCGCTCACTCTTGGTAACCATCACGCAAGATAGATGAGGTGAAAATTGCTTGATTTCTCTCAAGGTAGAAAGTCCGTCTTTGCCAGGCATCATTTCGTCTAAGAGCACCAGGTCAAAAGGTTCGTTTTTCACTGATGAAACTGCATCTTCACCATTACTCACGGCAATAATCTGATAGCCCTTCTCTTGAAGAAACAAAATATGCGAGCGGAGAAGGTCAATTTCATCATCAACCCAGAGGATTTTTGCTTTTATTTCTGGCATTTGGGTTTGTCGGGTTTATTGGGTTTGTTGGGTTCATCGGGTTCGTTGGGTTAAACTCAACAAACCGGGTAAACTATCTTATATAGCTAATGGTAGCAAAATCTGGAAGGTAGTACCATCACCAGGTTTGGTTTCCAGGAGTTTCAGTCTGCCACCGTGGTATTCTTCAATAATTCTCTTTGTCAGAGTTAAACCCAATCCCCAGCCTACTTGTTTAGTGGTATAGCCAGCCTGAAATATCTTCTTGACTTCTTGAGGAGGAATACCTTGGCCGTTGTCTTTGATGAGAATCTCATAAACTTTATCAGAAGAAGTTGTCAATAGTTCAATTGTTCCTTTGCGATTGCCGATGGCATCAATGGCGTTGCGCAGCAAATTTTCTATGGCCCAACCAAAGAGTTCTCTATCCAGGAGAACAAAACCTTTAGCAGAGTATTTTTCTTTCATTTCTACTTCTTTGCCGAGACGCGGGAGTCGTTTTTTGAAGTAGTCGGCAATTTCTTCAAGAATAGAAGCAGGTTCCTCCTTTATCAGACTGGGTGGAGAACCAATCTTGCCGAAGCGAGAAGCTACCTTTTCAAGGCGCAAAAGGTCTGTCTCCATTCCGGTTAATACTTCTGAAAATCCCCCCTTTTCTATAATCCCCCTCTCTCTCCCTTTACTAAAGGGGGATGATGGGTGGGGATTTTTTTCTTTGAGCAAGGCTAGCCAACCTAATAGTGAGGAGATGGGGGTGCCAAGCTGATGAGCGGTCTCCTTTGTCAAGCCGACCCAGATGAGTCTTTCCTCGTTTGCCTTGATGGTGCGAAAACCGAGAAAGCCAAAAAGGATAAAGAGAGCCACCAATCCAATTTGAATGAAAGGAACATAGCGCAATTCCCGCACAATAGTGGATTCGCCGTAGTGAACATAGCCAACCACTACCGAATCCTTACCAATGGTCATTGGAATGGGCGGATGAGTTTTGTCTAATTCTTTGATAATTCCCAGAATTTTAGCTATTGGAGAATGTAGTGGAACTTCCTGCAAGTTATTCACCCGTTCTAATTCTTCATTGGCAATACTGTTGGGGTCAATGCCGATGCGTCGCCAGGCTCTGGGAATCCCTTTTTGGTCAGTAATAACAATAGGAAAATTGCTCCGTTTAATTACTTCTTCAAAAATAATATCTGTCTCTGGATTTTCACTCTGAGCTGTCGGAATAGTAGCGGTAGCACAAAATCGGGCAAATATGCGGGAGATAGTTTTTGGTTCTTCCTGAAGTCGGCGCACCAAACTTTGAGTATAAAGAAGCAGGGCTACTACTAAGATAACAGCACCCAAGAAGAGATAGCCCTTTAGAAAACGATAGTTTGGTAGTAATATCTTTTTTTTCATCATCCGTAGCCCAGTCCTTTAGGACTGGGAGAGAAGGTGTAGCCTCTCTTCATCCCAGCCATGAATGGCTGGGCTAATTCACACGCAGGTGCGGTCTCGGCCTTCAAGTTTTGCTCGATACAATGCCTTATCAACAGCATCAATCAATATTTCTTTCTCTTCGCCATCATCAGGATAGTTTGCTACTCCTAAACTGATAGTAATCTGACTGAAAGACTGTATATTCTCATAGGAAAATTTATGCTCTTTCACTCTTTTCCGGATTTTTTCTGCCAGAGTATAGGCGCCATTCTTAGTGGTTTCTGGCAGAAGAATCATAAACTCTTCTCCTCCATAACGGGCAACAAAATCAACATCCCGGGCATTACTTTTTAAGATTTTTCCCAATTCCTTAAGGATGAAATCACCCATCAAATGCCCATAGGTATCATTATAGTCTTTGAAGTGGTCAATGTCAATCATAATTAAAGATAATTGGCGCTGATACCGTTTGGCCCGACTCAATTCCCTATCAAAATATTCCTGAAAATAGCGATGATTATAGAGTTCAGTCAATCCATCCGTAATAGCTAATTGTTCGGTCTGCTCATAAAGCCTGGCATTATCAATAGCAATTGCTACCTGAGAAGCGAGGGTAGAGAGAAGTCGCAAGTCTTCTTCTCCGAAAGCATTTACCCGCTCATCCTCCACATCCAAAACTCCGATGGTTTTGTCTTTCACCTTCAGAGGGACGGCAATTTCCGAGCGAACACTCTCATCAAGACTCAAATATCTTGGCTCTTTAGTAACATCAGGGGCTAAAATTGGTTCTCCATTTTTCGCCACCCAGCCAATAATTCCTTCCATCCAGATTTTCACGCGATGACCCAAATCTAACTCTTCCTCATAACCTCTCTCTGCCTTTACCACTAACTCGTGGGTGATGGGGTCACTAAGGTAAATCCCTCCCTTTTGATAGTGAAAGGTTTCTGCCAGAACTTCTAATATTCGTTGAAGAAGTTCATCCAATTTCAAGACCGAAGTGACACTTTTGCCGACACCATAGAGCACGGTGAGTTCATCAATTCGGCGCTGTGCTTCTTCATAAAGTCTAGCATTATCAATGGCAATGGCTACTTGTGAAGCCAGGGTAGTGAGAAGCCTTTGGTCCACACTATCAAAGGCATTCAACCGTTCATCTTCAACATTGATTACACCAATAACCTTCTCCTTCACCCTTAATGGCACAGCTAATTCTGAAAGTGTCTTCTTATCAGCCTCAATGTAACGGGAATCTTGATGGACATCGCCAATTAAGAGTGGCTCTCCGTGAGCCGCTACCCAGCCGGTAATGCCTTCTTCGCCAATCTTTATTCGGAAGGTCAAGACTTCCCTCTTAGAATAGCCTTTTGCCCCTTTAATAGTTAATTCGTTTGTTTTTTCATCAACCAAGAGTAGCGCAATTTTGTGATAGCGAAAAGTTTCCTGGAGAATAGTCAATACCTGTTCAATCAATTCGTCCAACCGCAATACAGCGCTGACACTTGAGCCAACACCGTGAAGTACAGTTAGTTCATTGATTCTTCTCTGCGCCTCTTCATAGAGTTTGGCATTTTCTAAGGCTACCGTCACCTGATTGGCTAAGGTTGAAAGGAGGCGAACATCGTCTTCACCAAAGGCGTTCAATCGTTCATCTTCAATACTTAAGACCCCGATGACCTCACTCTTTCCTTTGGAAAGTGGAATGGCGATTTCTGAGCGCACTCGGGGGTCACCCATCAAATATCGCGGCTCCTGGCTAACATCATTGATTACTAAGGCTTCCCCAGTCTTAGCCACCCAACCAACGATACTTTCTTCACCGAGAGGAAAGTTCAGTCTTCCGAGATACTCTTCGTCATATCCTCGCTGTCCACCAATAATCAATTTGTCTGTCTTTTTGTCCCGCAGAAAGACGACCACTTTCAAATAGCCAAATGTGTTCATAATGGTTTCAATCACCCGGTCAAGTAATTCATTGAGTTTCAGTACTGAGGTGAGTGCGGTTCCAACCTGGTGCAGGACTGAGAGTTCGGCGATTCTGCGTTCTGCTTGTTCATAGAGTTGGGCGTTGATAAGAGAAATGATGGCGGTATTGGCAAAGGTTTCTAACAAAAGAAGTTTTCGTTTTTCTGGCACCTTCCCGTCAATCGGTCGGTCAAGTGAGAGTAATCCCAGCAATTGATTCTTTGAATGGAGGGGGATAAAGACGATGTCCCCCGGCTGCCAATCAGAGCGATTCTCTAATCCATCAGAGGGTATAAAATAGGATTTGCTAATCTTGTATTTCTCCTGCATCAAATCCTTTATTTTGGCAAATAGAAGTCGTTCTCCCTTTCTTCTTTCAAATTCTTCTGGAGGAATTCCTGCTGCTGTTTTCCATTCTAAATATTCTCCTTTGCTATCAAGAAGGTATAACAGAGCCTTTTCAAAGCCTAATCCCGAGCTGGTGCCCTCTACCATTAGCCGGAGAATCTCCTCTGATTTCAGTGAAGACAAAAGCATCCCGCTCAAGTATTGCAGAGTTGAGAGTGTGGTGTTCAATTTGATTTGGTCATCAAGGGCTAAGTTCAATCGTTTATTAGTCTCTTCAATTTCCTCTCTCGTCTTTTTTAGATTTTCAAAGAGTTGGGCGTTTTCTAAAGCTACTTGGGCCTGGTGAGCGAAGAGCAGAGCAATCTCCAATTCTTCAGGATAGAAAATTTTCCCCTCGGTCCGGTAAATGGCTAGTGCTCCCAGCACTCTTTCTCGGCCAATCAGGGGGAGAACCATTATTGCTTCTGATTCTTCAGGCGTGCCTGGGACATGTTTTGCCCGTGGGTCTTTGAGAGTATCATTGACAATTTCGGCCTTCTGGCTTTGGACGATTGAACCGGTGATACCTTCATCAATATTAAGGCTATGAGCTATTACTTCTTTTACATATCTTCCCTTGGCCAGAATTGGAAACAACTTTCGTTTCTCCCAGTCAGCCAAGAGGAAAGCAAGGTCAGTAAAAGGAATCAGTTTCTCTAATCGCTCAGCAATTAGATTCAAAACGGTAGAAAAGTCCAGAACTTCTTGAAAGAGCGTCCCGGTTTCTACCAAAGCCTTTTGAGTTTCCATTCTCTCATTGAGAGAAGAAACAAGGCTTGCATTTTCTATGGCGATGGCGATAGAATTAGCCAGAGTTAAAGCTAGTTGCAGATGTTCTTGAGTAAACATAGCGGTGCGTTGCATATTATTGAGGTTGAGAACACCAAAAATTTTATCTTTTACCCTCAATGGCACACAGATACTGGAGTGCATCTCTTCTTTTTGGGAAATTCGCTTGAATCGAGAATCAGTCATTCCATCAGCCAAAAGAAGAGATGTCCCAGTCTTGGCCACCCAGCCTGCTAGACCTTCACCAATCTTAAAGGATATTTGGGAAATCGTTTCTTCACTTAAGCCACGCGCTGCTTTGATTTTTAATTCCTGATTTATTTCATCCAGAAGCATTAGAGAAGAGGTGTCAGCAGGAATTATCTTCAAGATTAAATCCAAACTCAAGGAGAGGATTTTTTCTAAATCCAAGCTTGACCCAATTGTCTGACCAACTTTGTGGAGGAAAGACAGTTCGGAAATCTTTTGCTGTGCTTCTTGAAAGAGTCGGGCATTTTCCAGGGCTACCGCTGCCTGAGAAGCCAGAGAACTTAAGAATCTCTCTTCCCTTTCACTGAAGGCATTTAATTTATTAGATTCTATATCCAAAACTCCAACGACTTCAGCACCAAATTTCAAAGGGACGGCTAATTCTGAAAGGGCATCTTTGGCTCCAACTATGTAGCGAGAGTCCTTTCGCACATCAGATACATTTAATAGTTCCCCTGTTTGAGCAACCCAGCCAGTTATCCCCTGTCCCATCTTCAGACGAAGGTCCTTTACTTCCTCTTCTGGATAGCCCCGGGCACATTTGATATATAGTTCGTCTTTCTCTTTATCAATCAAGAGAACAGCACAATTGAGATAGCCAAAGGTTCTTTGAATTGTTTCCAGGATTTCTTCTAAAAGCATTTCTGGTTCTAAGATAGTCGTGAGACTCTTTCCCACCTCACAGAGGACAGTGCTTTCCTTCATTCTCTCCGCAGTTTCGCTATAAAGTCTGGCGTTCTCAATGGTGATGGCTAATTCTCCAGCAAGGATTTCTAGCACTTGGCGGTCATTTTCATCAAAGGTATTGAGCCTTCTTGACTGAACATCAATGACACCTAAAACCTTCCAGCCAATCTTGATGGGAACACAGAGTTCACTCTTGGTAGAAGGGAAGTTTCCAATTAAATATTGAGGCTCTTTTAAGACATCATTAGCCAAGAGAGATTTTCCCTCCTTAGCCACCCAGCCGATAATACCTGTGCTTATTTTCTGGCGATAACCGAGGGGTGTTAGACCTTGATAGCCCCCGCTATGGGCTCTAACGACTAATTCTTCGTTCTTCTCATCTAATAGGAGCAAAGCTACATCATAATAGTGAAATCTCTTCTGAATAAGCTCACAAGTAGTTTGTAGTAATTTATCAAGTTCAAGGGTAAAGGCAGCCTTCCGGCTAATCTCATTAATCAAAGCCATTTGTTGACTTCTCTTTCTTTCTTTTTCAAACACCAGAGCATTCTGAATCGCTCTGGCAGAAAAATGTGCGAATTCAGTGGCGATGCGGAGGTCTCTCTTAGTAAAATGATGTTTCTTACGATAGTAAACATTTAATGAGCCAAGACTCTTTCCTTCTAACAAGATTGGGACCAAAATCTCTGAAACAAGTTCTTCTCTCTTTATTGCTTTTAATGTCTCTTTATCTTTTTCTCTGGTGAAGAATTCTTTCAAATCTTTAATAGTTAAGGGTTTTTTTTCCGCCACGACCTTGCCTGCTGTTCCAGAACCCCAGGGAATTCGTAGGAGTCTAATAAACCACCGACTAAGTTTGTAACTGGCTTTTGCCAACAAATCCTGGCTCTTTGGTTCCAAAAGGAGAATCGCCGAGGCATCTGCCCCAAGTGTCTGACAGATCTTCTCCACTATTATCTGTAAAACCTTTTCTGGTTCAAGGCTTGAGACGATACTTTCAAAAGTCTTTTCAGAGAATCTCACTCTTCTTTTGCCACTTACTTTCATCACTTTTCCTTTTGAATAAATTCTTCAGCCCACTTTATTGTCCTTTCCGCCAGTTGAACGGCTTCTGCTACTTCATTTTTAGATATTTCACCCCAATAACCGGGATACCGAGTTTCTACCGCATACGGAGTCAATATGCTGACATCTAACAAATCGGAGGGAATAGAAATTTCAGCATTTTCAAGGGTATCAAGAAGTTCTTCAAGGTCATGGGTAAAGGGGAAGTCAATTTTGCGAAAGAATAGGACGGACTTGATAGCCTTTTCAACAGCCTGTTGGGCATGAAAACATATTTGTTCCGGCAAAATATCTTGATTTAATCCAAGTTTGGCAAGCTTTAAATCACTTTTAGCATGCCTCAACCATTCTTCTGGCAAAACAGGTGAACGCCTTTTATGTAGCGGATTCATACACAACCTTACCGTTCCTGATAGCCTCCCTGTAAATTAAGCCCGGTATATTTGCTATTTCCTCTAAAGTGTCTTCTTGGACAACAAGAATATCAATTGGCATCAATATACCTTTTAAGGCACGACGAATCCTTATACTTTCTTTTCGTGGATTTTCAACTTCTTCTTCCGTTACTACCAGCACATCGAGATCGCTGTTGATGTTCATATCACCTCTGACATAAGAACCAAAAATAATAATCTTGCGCGGTCTTTTCATCTCCACGATCTTTTCTATAACAGTTTGCACCTTTTGTGGACTAATTTCCCAGGGAACAGCCATCTTATCTCCCCAAAATGTAGCGGCAAAGCCCCGCACAATAAATGTGCGGGATAAACTCCGCTTTGCCTTCTTTTATCAACCGCAGCAGAGCTATCGCTCTGCTGCTACAATTTCATCTCAACCACTTGAATTGCTCTTTTTCAGGTTTTGAATTTTGCATTGTCATTTTGATATTTGATATTTGATTTTTGCCTTTAACGAGCTCACTTCTGGTTCTTTTTCCACCACTCAAGGAAAGCTTCTATTACTTGAGGGTCAAATTGACTCCCACTAGCTTTTTTTAGCCGGTGCAGGGCTTCCTCTTCGCTGAAAGCCTTGCGATAGGGGCGGTCTGAAGTCATTGATTCAAATGCATCCGCTACCGCAATAATCCTCGCTCCTAAAGGAATATTTTCACCCTTCAATCCCAAAGGATAACCCTTACCCCCATAAAACTCATGATGGAATCTCACCATCGGAGAAATCTCTTCCATCGCTTCTATTCCTTCCAGGATTTTATAGCCGATAATGGGATGCAATTTTACTTCTTCATACTCTTCATCAGTTAGGGCACTTGGCTTTTTCAAAATAAACTCAGAGGTGCCAATCTTACCAATGTCGTGGAGTAAACCCGCCAAATTCAGCCTTTTCACCTCTTCTTCAGAAAGTCCCATCTGTCGGGCAATCTCAGTGGCATAAAAGCGCACTCTTTCCGAATGCTCTTTGGTAAAGGGGTCTTTGGCATCAACGGCGGTAGCTAAAGAGCGAATCGTCTCAAAGTAACTCTTTTCCAATTTTTCATAGAGAATGGCTCTTTCTATGGTGCTACTAATTTGTTGAGCCACGTTAGTCAATAAATCCATAGTCTGTGAATCAAAGCCATTCAATTGTTCGCTCTCTAAATCAAGAACACCAAATAATTCATCTTTGATCTGCAAAGGCAGAGCAAATTCAGAACGAATTCCTGAAATAACTTCCCGGTAGCGCTTTTCTTGTGAAACATCTTGGGCTAAAAGTGGTTCTCCGGTCCTCGCCACCCACCCTACCATTGAATTCTCGTCTATCTTTACCACTGAGCCGAGCAAGCCTTCGCTTGTTTTTTCTGGACTAATTGCTCGTGCTACCAGTTCGTTCTTTTTCTTATCCTTAAGCAAGACTGTAACAAGGGTATAGTTAAAAGTCTTTTCTAACATTGTGGCGATATTTGTCAAAACTTCCTCTAAGCTTAAGGTTAAACCAGCGACAGTTTGCATTTCATACAGAGTAGTTAAATCTCTCAATCTACCTCGGATCTCCTGATAGAGTCTGGCATTGGTAATGCCTGAAGCAAAGTAAGGGGTGATGGTGGATAAAAGTCTCACATCCTCTTCATCAAACCGTCCGACCTTCTTATTCGCCATATGAATCACACCGAGCGTTTGTTCGGCGGATCTCACCGGAACGGTCAAAAGTTGTCTTACTTTGAACATTTCCACGAATCTTCTGATGACTCTCGGGTCATTTTGAGCATCGTTAGAAACGAAAGGCTCACCCGTGTTGAAGACCATAGAGGAAAAACCCGGTTCATCTACCTTCACCCGAAAAGCTTTAATCTGCTCTTCCGTCGCTCCGAACGAAGCCTCATATTGAGCGACTAATTCTCTGGTAGTAGGCTCGTAAAGCATCAGGGTGCCCTTTTCTACTCCAATCAGATTTCCTGTTTCAACAATCAATTGACGGAGTAACTTGTTCAGGTCTAAGGTAGAACTGGTGATGGAAGCGAGGTGGCATAGTCCAGAGATTTCATTAACTTGTCTTTTAATATCAGCAAAAAGTCGGGCATTGTGAATGGCGACTCCTGCCTGACTGGCTAAAATGGAAAGAACTTGTAGGTCGTTTTCATCAAACATTTGTTCATCCTTGTAATTCCAAACAATCATCGCACCCAATATCTTTCCTCTGGATTTAAGTGGGACCCCCAGCCAGGGTTTAGCCGGGATGCCTATAGGTTTTAACTTCAACCATTCGCATTCTTTAGGATAATTGGAAGTCAAGATTGGTTGCTGGATCCTTATAATTTCGGTGGTAAGTCCTTCACCGAAAGGAAAGCGGTATCCTTCCTGACGCACCCCGCCGTCATATTTGAGAACTACTTCAAATTCATGGGCGTTTTCATTATAAAAAATTATGCTCACATTAGGCGCCCTCAAAATTAGTTTGACCTGTTGGTAGATTTGTTCTAATAATCTGTCAAGTTCTAACTCTGTGCCAATGATTTCACCAATTTTATTTAGAGCAGAAAGTTGGGCAATCTGAGTTTGTTGCTGAGAAAAAAGTCGGGCATTTCCCACCGCAATAGTAATATTTCTGGCAAAAGTAGAAAAGAGAGAAACTTCCTCTTCGGAAAATTTATATTCTTCTGAGGTAAAGATGGCTATGGCTCCAATAACTTCCCCTTCTAATTGATCTACCTGCCCGCCCACCGGAGTCTCCCCGGCCGTTGTGTCAAGATGCGAAGTAGAGGGCAGGCGGGAGCGACTAACTCTGGCTTGGAGAGGTGCGACCAAGCAGGAACGCCATCCCTCCACTCTGACCAGACCTTTCCATTTCACTCTCGGGTCATTCTGCAAGTCATCAATAGCCAGGGTCTTTTTCTCCTTCACCGCCAGACCGACAATTCCTTCTCCAATTTTTAATTTAAGACGCTCAGCGGTCTCTGACTTTATACCACGAAAAGCCTTAATTTTCAATTCTTTTTGTGGTGCTTCCAGAAGAAAAATAGCACAGATTTTTATATCAAGAGCCACCTGGATGGTATCTATTATTTTATCCAAAACCATAGGTAAATCAAGATGAGAAACAATAGTGGCAGTGATTTCATCCAGCGCCAAAAGATCAGCGCTCTTTTTCTCTTCCCTTTTTTTAATTTCCTCATAGAGAGATTGCAATCTCTGATTAGCAGATTCTCTCTGGATTCGCTCAGCTCTTAGATTCCTCGCTGAAATAAAGAGAATAACCCCAAACAAAAGAATAATACCCATTTCCGGAAAGAGAGACAACCAGAGCAGTGATTTTTCTATGAAGAATAAAAATCCGATATAGAAAGAGAGGCTCAATAGCAGGTAGAATAGAACCAACTCAGCATTCAAACGAAACCATTCAATTAAAATCGGGACTAGATAAAGGAGGGCTAAGTGACTCTGCCAGAGCTCGGTATAAAGGAGAACCAGGGTGATTGCCGTCACATCAAAAATACAGCCGAAATAGTCCATTGTGGGGGCGAGCCACCGGCTCGTCCCTACTTTCTTTTGCCGGATAAGAAAAAGATAGACAAGGTTCAGCAGATTAAATATACTGTAAAGAATCAAGATGGGAAGAAATGTCTGAATGGTCTTCATCAACCAGAGGGAGAAAGTCAACAGAACAACTACAGTGCTCACCCAGAAACGATAGTTTATGTCTTCTCTAATTTTTTTCATCAGTTTTTCAGTATCCATAAAATTTTTTCTATTCGTAGTGTAGCCCTTTATGGGCGTAGGTTTTATTTCTTCTCATCGCAGCATCCATAGCCCAAACATTTATGTCTGGGAATAATAAATGAGAGATTTTGGTTTTAATAAGGCCCTTAACGGCCTTTGAATTCTCTGCTCTATTTCTCTTTTTCCCAGTCCTGAAGAACTGGGCTATTGATTAGATTTCTTTTTTTGTCTGGCTTTCATTGCCCTTTCTTCTGCTCAGTGACCATTAGTATAAAACCTAAAAATAATGCTAGCCGGAAGAGAAAACCAACTGTCCAGCCAATGGTGCCAGCCAACGGAATTCTTTGGGCATACCATAAGACCCCCAAAGCGATATAGTCCAAAGCCCAGAGAGCGAAGGCCCCTGCAATAATTTTGGCCCCAAGGCTCCTTAATACCTTCCCTCCCTGATAGAAATACCAACTCAAAAGAAAGAGCAGAAATGGATGAGCAATGATAGTAGTCAAACCAGTCCCTAAAACCTTGTTATTCACACCAAAGTAGAAGATAGCACTTAAAGGAACATAAATTAGAAGAAATAATAAAGGAAGATAACTCATCCACGGTGTCAATTCCAGAAGAACAATAACTCCCAAAAGCCAGAAAAGGTCATGAACCACAGTCAAGAAATCATTAAGAAATAGCCCAGTGGACTGTAGTGGTAAAAAGAGACCAACCGCTACCCTCACCGCCACGACAAACCAAGCGACTGCCCAAATTAGAATATGCCTTGATTTAACGATGGCAAATCTCGCCAGCATAAAAGTGGTCAGGACAACTGATAACCCAATAGCGGCAATCTGAATCCAGAAGAGATAAGTCTGCATAAGATATTGGCCACAGATTGACACAGAAATACGGAAACTAATAGAAATTTATTGAAATATAATAGTTACTGGTGAAAAATTATTTATTCCAACAAAAAATAGTGATTTCCAGTCTGATTATTTCTTGAGTATCCTCGGAAATTATGATATAATTTAAATGTCAAAAAATTTCCGAGGAGGTTAA
>JBFLXN010000189.1:0-4717 GCA_040755715.1 Candidatus Edwardsiibacteriota bacterium | reverse complement strand
CGATGATATAGTGCATACAAACCTCCTTTTTTAGTGGGGGTAAACATTAAGTTTATCCAATTGTAATTATATCATCGGCTTAGAGAAATTTCAAGCTTTAAAAAAGGGCTTGTATTGAACAGTACAGGGGTTAAAAGGAGGAAAAAAGAATGAAAGTTTTAATCTTTGGAGGTTCAGGGAAGATTGGTTCTGCTGTCGCCTGGGATTTAGCCAAGGATAATGAAATAGAAGAAATAGGAATCGTCGGCAGACGGAAGGATGCCCTGGAGAAAACAAAAAATTGGATAGGTAGCAAGAAGGTGAAATGCCATGTCCTGGACATCAGCAACAAAAAGGACACGGTTAGATTGATGAAGCAATATAATGTTGGTGCGATTGCATTACCTGACAGGAGAAGTAGTTATAAAGTTGTCGAGTCTTCTCTTGAAGCTAGGTTGAATATTGTTGACATGCTTGAAGAATTTCACCGAACACCAGACCCTTATGAAACCGAGGGTTTAGAAATTCCCAAGGGTATGGCAATTGAAGAATATGGTGAATGGATTCATAAAAGAGCAGTTGAACGCGGCTTGACATTTGTTGATGGTATGGGTTTTGCACCCGGTTTGAGCAACATCACGCTCGGCGAAGGAATTAGAAAAGTGGACACGGTTGAGAAAGCAATCGCCAGAGTTGGGGGTATTCCCTCAAAAGAATCGGCTCTGAGACATCCATTGAAATATATGATTACTTGGACATTTGAACATGTTTTAAGAGAGTATATGATTAAGTTGAAGGTGATAAAGGACGGCAAGATTGTGGAAGTAGATGCGGGAACCGAACATGAAAGATTTAGATTTACGCAATTCGGCAAGGATGAAGAGTTAGAGTGCGCCATTACTCCTGGTATGCCTAGTTTTCTCTTTACCAGACCCTATCTTAAGGAATTCGCAGAAAAGACTATCCGTTGGCCTGGTCATTGGGAAGGAATACAGACCTTAAAAGAGTGCGGCTTACTCAACCTTGAGCCAGTAGAATTTAAAGGTGTGAAAATCTCCCCACGAGAATTATTTTTGTCAATTATAACACCTAAACTCCAGCCATCCGAGAGTGACACTGATGTATGTGTTATGTATAATACCTTGACGGGGAAGAAAGACAGCAAAAATGTGAAGATTGAATACTTTATGTGGGATGAGGCGGATACAAAAAATGGCATCTCATCTATGATGAGAGCTACTGGATTCCCAGTAGCAATTGCGGCAAAGATTCTTTTAAAAGGAGAGATAAAAGATAGAGGTATTGTCGCTCCTGAGGACTGCATTAAGGGAGAACTCTACCAGAAATTCATAGAAGAATTAAAGAAAAGGAATATAGACATTCGTGAAGTTGTAACTTAGGGTTGAAAACTCTTTGATTGACTTTTCTTTAATAATTGATGTATAATTGCTACAATTTAGGTACTGTGAAAAGTTTTATGAAAAACCACAGAAATATTATGTATATTGCTCCGAAATAGAAAAGTCGTTTATGGGTTACGAAGCCCGTATCGTCAATCTTGAGAAGGTTTGCACAGTTTTTTGGGTTTACATAGTTTCTTGGGTTAAAAAACTCAAGAAACTCAATGAACTCAATAAACCCAATAAACTTATTGACCGAAAGGGGTATCATAACCATAGCCCTTAACCGTTACCTTTTCATATAATAAGTGTATTAGCATATCGTCGTCTTATGTTTCTATTGTTAAATTTTATACTACCCCCATATTACTAAAGAGGAGGGATTGATGTCCAATCAAAGGAAACTACCAATCATAAAGGGTAAGTTGCCCGGACCAAAAGCCAAAGCCTGGGTAAAGAGAGACACCAAGGTAATGTCCCCATCTTACACCCGTGTTTATCCTTCAGTAATTGTAAAAGCCAAAGGAGTTTGGCTGACTGATGTAGATGGCGATAAACTCTTAGATTTCAATGCAGGCATCGCCGTCTGCACCACCGGACATTGTCATCCCAAAGTAGTAAAAGCCATCCAGCAACAATCTGAAAATTTGATTCACTATTCAGGGACTGATTTTTATTACCCAGCAGAAATTGAATTGGCAGAAAAATTAGTAAAAATCTCTATAACCGGTCCTGATAACCGTGTCTTTTTAGCAAACTCTGGCACCGAAGCGGTGGAAGGCTCTATAAAATTAGCCCGCTACGCTACCAAAAGACAACATCTCATCGCCTTCTACGGAGCCTTTCATGGCAGAACTATGGGTGCCCTAGCTTGCACTGCCAGCAAGACAAAACAGAGAAGGGATTTTTCCCCTTTAGTCCCCGGCGTGATTCATGTTCCCTATGCCTATTGCTACCGCTGTGCCTATAACAGAGAATATCCAGGATGCAATTTGGAATGTGTTAGATTCATTGAAGAAATTGTTTTACAAAACACTGCTTCTCCTGAAGAAGTCGCTGCCTTTATTTTTGAACCTATTCAAGGCGAAGGTGGATATATAGTGCCACCAGATGATTTCATCCGGGAACTGCGGAAATTAGCCGACAAATATGGTATTCTTCTCATTGATGATGAAGTCCAAGCAGGAATGGGAAGAACCGGAGAGATGTTTGCTATTGAACACTCTGGGGTAAAACCAGATATTTTAGTGAGTGCCAAAGGCATTGCTTCTGGTATGCCCCTCGGCGCTTTCATTGCTCCGTCCAAAATTATGCACTGGGAGCCAGGAGCTCACGGTAGTACCTTTGGTGGAAATCCCCTGGCCTGTGCCGCCGCTTTAGCGACCATTGAACTCTTAGAAAATGAATTGATGAAGAATGCTCAGAAGATTGGAAAATTTCTTTTGGATGAATTGGAAGAAATGAAATGGCGACACCGGCTCATGGGAGATGTGCGCGGCCGGGGTCTCTTCATTGGCGTGGAATTGGTCAGAGACAAAGTAACTAAAGAAAAAGCGATTAAAGAAAAAGAGGTTATTATCCAGAAATGTTTTGAAAAAGGGCTTCTCATTTTAGGGGCAGGACAGAATGTCATTCGTTTTGTCCCGCCGTTGATTATCACTAAAGAGGAAGCTACTACTGGTTTAGAAATTTTTGAAGAAGCTCTAACCAGCGTTGAAAATTAAGGGGGGAAATGAACCAATCGTGAATGGGTTACGGTTGCGAGGCTCGTATCGGTGTTAAAAAGAAATCGTCTGTGGGCAAAAGGTTACGAGGCTCGTATCGTTGAGAGTCAAAAGTTTTGGGGTTAAAATGACGAAAGACGTAACCCATAAACGAAACGAGCTTCGTAACCGTAACCCTTTACCGTGCCCTTTTCATACGAAATGAGCATCATAACCGTAACCTAGTGCAATGTAACATAAATACTTGACAAGCTAATAATATTTTAGTATACTATCTCCAAAAAAGGAGGTAGTATAGATGAGAAAAAAGAATGTCGTATCATTAAAGCCGAAAGAACGGAAACAGTTGCAGCAACTACTAACTAAAGGTATCCAAAAAGCCCGAACAATAACAAGGTGTAGAATATTACTGATGGCGGACAAAGGGAAAACGGATACCCAAATAATAGATGCCCTGAATACGGCACGCAACACTGTCCGAACGGTTCGATACCGTTATGTGCATGACGGTTTGGAAGCGGCTATTAAAGAACAGTCCCGACCCGGCGCCCCGAATAAATTTACTGGACGGGACAAAGCAAAGATAACCGCCCTAGCATGCTCAAAACCACCGGAGGGTCGTAACCGTTGGACATTACGTCTTATCGCCGATACGATGGTTGAGTTAAACATAGTAGATAATATTTCGCATCAGACGATAAAGAGGGTTCTAAAAAAAACGAACTTAGCCCTCACCTAAAAAAACAATGGTGCATCAGTCAGATTACATCAGAGTTTATCTGGCATATGGAAGAAGTTCTTGATGTTTATGAGCGACCATATGACCCTCGGCGACCCGTTATCTGTTTTGATGAGCGTCCGTGTCAATTGCTCAAAGATGTTATTGCTCCTATTCCAATGAAAAAGGGGCAGGTTCTGCGTCAAGACCATCATTATAAAAGGAACGGAACTTGTTGTGTCTTGACGGCAGTTGAGCCGTTAGCAGGAAAACGTATTATTGCTGTTAAAGAGCGAAGAACGAAAAAGGACTATGCTGATTTTATGAAACACCTTGAGAAAAAATATCACAAAGCCGATAAAATTTTGTTGGTTCAGGATAATCTGAACACGCATTCTCCTTCTTCGTTTTATGAAAATTTTCCACCGGAGTATGCCTTTTGGTTAACACAACGGTTTCAGATGGTTTATACTCCCAAGAAAGCCAGCTGGTTGAATATGGCGGAAATAGAACTTTCTGCTCTCACAAAACAATGTCTTGATAGGCGTCTTGGAAATATGAACAAATTTTCCCGTGAAGTATATGCTTGGGGCAAAACGTCGTAACCAGCAAAAAACTACTGTATCCTGGCAATTTACAAAGAACATTGCCCGCGAAAAACTTTGCAGGCATTATAATATTATCAAATACTAATGTTACAAAACACTAGTGGTCTGTAACATAAATTAACGCTATTAAGTTGGCCCGAAGATACAGACCACTGCGGGGATCTTAGTCCCGATTCAATCGGGACTAAGGGGTTACAATTCCGAAAGTTGCCAGTGGCAAGTTTCGGAATGTCATATCCCGATAGAATCGGGATGTGAAAGTGCTGTGTGACTCCCGAAAAAAGTTAC
>JBFLXN010000188.1:0-4826 GCA_040755715.1 Candidatus Edwardsiibacteriota bacterium | reverse complement strand
GAGAAAGAACAAAAATCTGAAATTATTAAAAATTTATTATTTGAAATCAACTCAAAATCAAAAGAAAAAATTCAAGAATTACTTAAAAATTAGCTGCTCACTTTTATTTTGCATTCAACCGCTAATTTCTAAAAATGAACCTCCCAAATTAGAACTTGCCAAAGCAATGCCCAATTTTTGTCCTATCTCCTCTGATGTTCTTAAATATTTTAAATAATGTTCAATTGCCTTATCGCAATGTCCCATCATCTGGTATATATATCCTAAATTATTATTTGTTAGACCAATCATTGGTTTGTTACCGACCTCTTCTGATAAAGTGATAGACTCTTGATAAAGTTCAATCGCCTTGTCGTATTCGCCTTTAGCATCGTATATAAGACCTAAATTGTTAGCTGCTATCCCTATGGTCTTTTTGTCTTCAATTTTTTGGGCTATTTCTAAATACTTTTGAAAAAACTCAAACGCCTCGTCATATTCTCCTTTGTCATAGAAGATGATGCCTAAATTATTGAATCCAGTTGCTTTTATGAGATTGAGTCTATTTTTGATTGTTCCTACTTGTGGCACAGCTGACAAGTTTTGTAAAAGTTCTTTGTTTACAAAAAATTCTAAATCATCAATTATTTTCAGTCCTATCTCACCCTCATTTGCTGCTTTGTCCATCTGACCTTTTGTTTTGTAAATCCAACATCTCGAGATGTGAATCTCGGATTTTTCTATCAGACCAACCTCACCCATCTGATGCTGGACGATGTCTGCGACTAGATAGACTTTATCTAACTCTTGCAATGCCTTGTTATATTCACCAATCAGGACAAGCACATCCGACTTGTTTTTGAGGATCCCGATAATAAGATGGTAAGTCAGTTTAAATCTTTCCATAATCTTTTGTCACAGGCAGGGATGCCCTTGGGCGTAGCCTCTCAGCCGTAGCCGGCCCTCGGCCGTAGCCTACGGGCGAGGCTTACGAGCGAGGCCATACGGGCGAGCCTGTCCTACCATTTCTCAAACTGGTAGGCGTGGTTTTTCAAGCCACGATTAAATCAGTGATTAAAGACCACCGGCTACAATGTTTAAAAAGCAGTATCACTTTGTTCGCAGTATCATCCCGATATGGTCGGGACTCACAGTAATCGTACTACCGTCTTTGGCTCGAAAAAAAGTTTTCTGCAAGTGCAACGATCCTGCGTCTCCTGCGAGTCCGCCTTAGGCGGACGATACTCCGATTTCCCCGATTTTTCTCAGCCACGCCTTAGCGCCGATTTTTTCAAAAATTTCTTTTGCCTTTTGCAGATATTCCTTTGCTTTGTCATCAAATTGGACAGGGACAAGTTCTGTCCCTACACTTTTAATTGATTGGGCATAATAAAAATATGCCTTTGCGATTTCGTATGGCTGTTTTAATTCTTCAAAGATTTTTATTGCTGATTTGAATTTTTCTTCTGTTTCCTGCCACTTTATAACTCCCAAACTCTTTAACTCCTCAACTCCTAAACTCATCAACTCACTGACTCTTATCCTCGCCTGCAAAAGTAATGCGTCTGCCTTGCCTCCTCTTGACTTCAGTTCCTCAGATAGTTTCAGGGCTGTTTCCGCATAAGTTTTTGCCTTTTCTGCCTTCTGCTTTCTGCCTTCTGTCCTCTGTTCTTCCATTTCCAATTCTCCCAACGACACATAAATCTCTCGCAAAACTTCTTTCTCGCCAATCTCTCTGGCAATCTTAAGAGCATTATTAAGATATTCTCTTGCCTTTGCAAAATCCTGCAATCCAATACTACTTTTACCGAGATCTTTAAGGTTATATGCCTGACTCCCGCGGTCGCCAATTTCTTCTCTTATCTTCAATGATTTTGTATGATAATTAAGTGCTTTCAGATAATTACCAAGAGAATAATGTACATTGCCGGTATTGTTGAGACTTATTGCCTGACCGCTACGGTCGCCGATTTCCTCTTGTATCTTCAAAGATTTGCTGTAATACTCAAGCGCCTTGGGGTAATTGCCAAGTCTACTATGCACATTGCCGATGTTGTTGAGACTATATCCTTGACCCCAGTGGTCACCAATCTCCTCTCCTATCTTCAAAGATTTACTGCAACATTCAAGCACCTTCGGATAATCACCAAAATAACCATGCACAGCGCCGATATTGATGAGGCTGGTTGCCTGGCCTTCTCGGTCGCCAATCTCCTCTTGTATCTTCAATGATTTGCTCAAATATTCAACCGCCTTTTGATAATCGCCAAGACTAGTATGCACAACGCCGATATTGTGGAGGCTGGTGGCCTGGTTCTTTCGGTGGCCGATTTCCTCATCTATCTTCAAGGATTTGCTGTAATGCTCAAACGCTTTGGGATAATCGCCAAGATTATTATGCACAGCGCCGATATTGTGGAGGCTGGTTGCCTGACCCTCTCGGTCGCCAATCTCCTCTTGTATCTTCAATGATTTGCTAAAATATTCAAGCGCCTTTTGATAATCGCCAAGACTAGTATGCACACAGCCGATATTGATGAGGCTCTCTGCTTCACCTTTCTTATCGTTTATTTCCTGATAGAAAGACAAGGATTCTTGCGCTAAATTCAGCATCTCATCATATTTACTAATTGAATTATAAATATGGCTCAATTGTATAAGGCAGTCGGCCTCGGATTTCTTATCAGAGAATTTCTTAGCAATATTTAGTCCGTTCTTTACATCTTTTAATGCCTCTTCGTTTCTGCCAATCAAGTTAAGGACTCCCGCCCGATTCTGCAGAATGTGAAGAATCTTCTTATGATCAAATTCGTTTTGCATATAACCACCTATCAACTATGAACTATGAACGATGAACTATGAACTTTTCTTTAGTACACTGGTCATTTCTTCAAGTGACAAGAGTGTATAGCCTAATTGACTGCTTAGATTGACCACACCGGGAGGTTTCAAGGAAGTTTCCTGTAACAGTTCTCTCTGTCTAAATATTTCTCTCGTTTTTCCATCGGCTAAGATTCGGCCCTGCTTCATCAAAATCATCCGATGAGCATAGGCAGACACTACCCACATCGTATGAGTGACAATGATAATAGTAAATCCTGAATCATTTAATTTTTTAATCAAGTCCATCATATCTTTTGTCTGCTTGTAATCAAGTCCGGTAGTGGGTTCATCAAAGATTAAACATTCTGGTCTAGCAGACAGCACCGAAGCAACTGCTACTCTCTGGCGTTCACCTTTAGTTAAAGAAAATGGGTCCTCATTTTCATAACCTTCAAGATGAACTGCTCTCAAACTTTCAGCCACCCTCTGGCGGATTTCTTCTTCAGTCAATCCAAAATTCCGAGGGGCAAAACTTACTTCTTCTTTCACTGTTTCGGCAAAGATTTGATGGTCAGGATTTTGAAAGACATAGCCAACTATTCTGGCCAATTCCACCAAACGCTCTTTTTTGGTGTCTTTCCCTTTAATGGAGACCTTCCCCTCTTTTGGTTTTAGCAAGCCGTTAAAGTGTTTGACCAAAGTTGTTTTCCCGGAACCGTTCTGCCCAACAATCGCCACAAATTCTCCCTGACGAATAGTGAGACTTACATTCTCTAAAGCAGAAATTCCATCATAGGCATAAGAAACATTCCTCACCTCAATAATTGGTTCGCCGTAACTCTTCTCGTCTTTCTTTACAATTTCTCTTAAGTTTGAGGAAGAAATTGAGAAGTTATTTTTTATAAGTATTTCTACAGTTTCTTCATCAGTTGCAGGTCTTTCAGTGATTCCTAACCGAGAAAATAATTCTATTCTATCTAAGGGGCGAATACCGAATTCTTTAAGGAGTGAGGCGTGATAAAAAATTTCGGCTGGGCTACCTTCCCTGATAAATTTCCCCTGATGCATAATGACTACTTTAGCACAGTTCAAAACTTCTTCTGTTTCATGGTCAACAATCAATAAAGTCAGATTGTTTTTCAAAGTCTGAGTAATTTTAAAAATCTCTTCTTTTCCCAGAGGGTCAAGGTCACTGGTGGGTTCGTCAAGAACTAAAATAGAAGGAGAAACCGCCAGAATTGAGGCAATCGCCAGCCTTTGCTTTTCACCTCCGGAGAGAGTTGCCGGGTCTCTGTTTTCAAATTCAGCCAGTCCCACAAGGAACAAGGCTTCTTTGGTTTTTTGTTTGGCTTGTTCAAAGGGAACTCCTAAATTTGAAAGAGAAAAGGTAACTTCCAATTCAACATTAGTAGAAAAAAGTTGACTCTCAAAATCCTGGAAGAGGAGGCCAATTGTAGTCGCCCACTCATAAACTTTTTTCTTAGTTGATAGTTCGCCAAAGATAAAGACCGAGCCAGAAAAATCACCTTTTTGAAACTGAGGGATGAGTCCGTTCAAAGTGAGGCAGAGTGTGGACTTTCCTGCTCCACTTTCACCCATAATTGCTACTGAGTCTCCGGGATTTACAGAAAGGTCTAGACCACGCAGGGCTTGCTTTTTGCTATGAGTATAGCTAAAGTGTAGATGACGAACGTCAATGGCTTTCATAGAATTGAAATATCAAAATGCTCGCCATAGGCGAGTCTGCCTTAGGCATGACAAATATCAAAAATCAAAACCACAAATCAAAAACCAAAATGTCAAACACCAATTACCAAATCAGTTATTATCTTTGAATTTTGATATGTCATTTTGATATTTAATTTTTGATATTTGAATTTACTACGGATTCCACTCCCACTAGTGGTCTGTAACATAAATTAACGCTATTAAGTTGGCCCGAAGATACAGACCACTGCGGGGGGTCTTAGTCCCGATTCAATCGGGACTAAGGGGTTACAATTCCGAAAGTTGCCAGTGGCAAG
>JBFLXN010000187.1:0-4875 GCA_040755715.1 Candidatus Edwardsiibacteriota bacterium | reverse complement strand
TACCTGGACCAAAGAAAGATGCGAGTGATACCTTAAGAATATAGACAAAAATATAGAATTCATTCTTTCTGAATGTGAGACTATAGATGAGCAAGAGGAAAACAACGCATCTTTAGTCAAGCTTAAAGATGAACTTAAAAATAAAACTGCCTTGAAATCAAAGATAGAAGGCATGATGAAAGAGCTTGAAGAAGAAAGATTAAAATCAATGAACAGTACCGACCCTGATTGTGTCAAAGTAAAAGGTCGTGAGGGAACTCAGGCGGGTTATAACGGGCAAATAGTAGTTGATGAAAAGCACGGTTTAATAGTTCACCGTGATGTTGTCAATGAAAGTAACGACCTTAATCAGTTTGCCAATCAGATTGAACAGGCCAATCAAACACTTGGGAAAAAATGTAATACTGCCTGTGGTGATGCTGGTTATGCCGACACCGAAGAATTAAAAAAGATTGATGAGCAAGATATTACAGTTATCGTTCCCTCGCAGAAACAGGCTCATCACAGACCGTCAAAACCGTCAGCGCGTTAGGCGGAAATCAGGTCACTATTTTAATATTATTCTTATTAGGAGGCTGAAATGAATACTAAATTCGTTGTTGATGAATCTGGGAATAAGACAGCGGTGATTTTGCCGGTTGAAGAGTATGACGAACTTTTAGAAGATATTCATGACCTGGCTGTTATTGCTGAAAGAAAAGATGAGCCTACAATTAGCTTGGATGATTTGAAGAAAAGGTTAAAAGCGGATGGACTTATTTAAAATTGACCCGAAAAGGTCATTTGAACATGATCTGAGAAAGATTGACAGAAAGTTTATCCCAAAAATTCTTGAGGCAATAGAAAGCCTTTCAGAAAATCCGTTTCCAGTTCAGTCAAGAAAAATGAAAGGCTCGGAATCAAGTTATCGATTACGGGTAGGAGATTATCGGGTAATTTATCAGATTGATACCGAAAAAAAGATTGTCACTGTTTACTATGCACGACATAGGAAAGATATTTATAAAAGGTAAAATGGTGATGTGACTTCCGCTAACAGAGGCTAAAAGAATTTATGTCCATTCCCAAAATAGAGATGAGACCTACGATGCAATGAAAAAGGTAAAAGGAAAATACTCTTACCGCACTTAAATCTGATGAGCTACTTGATTCAACAACTCGTTAATGGGTTGCAGTTAGGGTTTGTCTATGCCCTGATTGCACTCGGCTATACGATGGTTTATGGAATTGTCCGGCTCATCAATTTCGCCCACGGCGATGTCTTTATGGTGGGCGCCTATCTCGGCTATTACGCAATCCTCCGCCTTCGCTTCCCTTTTACTATCTCCATTCTGTTTGCTATGGCTGGCTGTGCTCTCCTCGGTATTATCATTGAGAAGGTCGCCTACAGGCCGCTTCGGAGAGCACCTCATATCGCTGCCTTGATTACCGCCATAGGGGTGTCTCTCTTTTTAGAATATTTTTCCAGTTTAAGGTTTGTCTTTGGCCCCAACTATCTTGCCTATCCCCGTCCTTTTCCAGTGATAAATTTTAATGTTGGCGGAGTCACTTTTTCTAATATTCAAATAATTGTCTTCTCCATCTCTATTTTTCTCTTAATTCTTCTTCAATTCATTGTGATGAAGACAAAGATCGGGATGGCGATGAGAGCTGTCTCTTTTGATAAAGAAACTGCAAGTCTAATGGGAATAAATGTTGATTATGTAATTTCTGTTACCTTTGGGATTGGCTCGGCTCTGGCAGGAGCCGGGGGGGTATTATACGGCATTGCCTATCCTCAGATTAATCCTTTTATGGGGATTATGCCCGGACTCAAAGCCTTTGTGGCCGCGGTCTTGGGTGGAATTGGCTTAATCCCCGGGGCAATGCTCGGTGCAGTCATAATGGGGGTAGTGGAAGTTTTGAGCTCTGCCTTTGTTTCTTCAACCCTTCGTGATGCCGTGGCTTTTGGCATCCTAATTCTGGTTCTTTTAGTGAAACCTACCGGGATATTAGGAAAACCAGCGGTGGAAAAGGTGTAATGCGAATCAATATCAAAGATTAAAAATCTCCCGCCTTTGGCAGAATTGCTTCAGGGCATCCTAAAAGCACAAAAGAAAAGTGCATCATAGGCTTATATTATTGTGCCAGAAGGCTTCCAGGCAGATTTTGAGCCAAAATTTAACAAAGCACTGAATGGAATTGCCCTGCAATTCATTTGGAACGAAGTAGTTTTTGTGTTTTTGATTTTTTATATTTTATTTTTGATTTCGTATGAGAATTTCCCAACTCAAAATCTGGCTCTTAATCATTATTTTATTTGCTGTAATCCAGGCATCGCTCTGCTTTAGAGTAGTGAATCCTTACTGGGGACAGATAATTCAATATGCTGGTATTGTTACTATTTCGGCACTGGGCTTGAACATTATTTATGGCTATACCGGTCAGTTCTCTTTAGGACACGCTGCTTTCTATGGAATTGGAGCATATACTTCAGCCTTAATCACTAAATGTCTGGGCTCAAATAGTCCATTTGTATTTCTGCTCTCTCTGCTAGTCGGTGCTGCTGCTGCGGCCCTCATTGCCTTTCTTGTCGGACGCCCGATTCTCCGGTTGCGCTCAGACTATCTCGGGATTGCTACTTTGGGATTTGGAATAATCGTAAAGGTAATTTTTGATAACGCTGACGCTGTCATTCCTGTCTGTGGTGGTTCAAGAGGAATGACCTGCATTCCAAAATTTACCAGTTTTGCCTGGGTTTTCTTCTTCTTTGTGGCTTCACTCATAGTCGTGAGAAATTTTGTCTATTCAGGGTACGGTCGGGCCTGTATCTCAGTTAGAGAAGACGAAATCGCCGCCGAGGCGATGGGAATAAATACTACCAAATACAAGACAATCGGTTTTGTCTTGGGTTGTGCCTATGCCGGCATCGCCGGTGGCTTATATGCCCATCTCTACTGCTTTCTTCACCCCTCAAATTTTGACTTTCTTAAATCCATTGATGTTCTCTTAATCGTCGTTTTAGGCGGTCTGGGAAGCATTTCTGGAACACTCGTAGCCTCCATTGTTTGGACTTTTCTCTTGGAGGGGTTAAGGGTGGTTCTGCCACCTGAGATACTTGATTGGCGATTGGTAATCTACCCACTGCTTTTGGTTGCGATGATGCTTCTGAGACCAAAAGGACTATTTGGGGGAAAAGAAGTTGGTTTGATAAAATCGGGAGAAGAGCAGTGAAACCAGTGCTTCAG
Source organism: Candidatus Edwardsiibacteriota bacterium (assembly GCA_040755715.1). GTDB lineage: Bacteria > Edwardsbacteria > AC1 > JBFLXN01 > JBFLXN01 > JBFLXN01. The sequence continues at coordinate 1,648 of JBFLXN010000187.1, read as the reverse complement.
ACAGAAAGATTGACCAAATATTTTGGGGGACTCAAAGCGGTTTGTAATTTTGATTTCAATCTTGAGGAAGGTGAACTGGTGGGACTCATCGGACCTAACGGAGCCGGGAAGACCACAGTCTTCAATCTCATCACCGGAATGTATGAACCGACAGAAGGAAAGATTTCATTTATGAATGAAGAGCTATTTAGGCTGAAGCCCCATCAAATCACACAAAAGGGAATTGCCAGAACCTTCCAAAATATTCGTCTATTTAATGACCTTACTGTTCTGGATAATGTCAGGATAGCCTATCAATATCACCTGAGCTACGGACTCTTTGGCAGTATTTTCAGAACTCACAAATTCAGAAAAGAAGAAAAACAAATTGAAGAAATAGCCTTAGAGTTATTGGGACTCTTTAATCTTGAGGGAAGAAGAAATGAAGTAGCTAGAAACTTGCCCTATGGGGAACAAAGGCGTTTAGAGATTGCCCGAGCCTTGGCTTCAAAACCGAAGTTACTCCTCCTTGATGAGCCAGCGGCGGGGATGAATCCCACTGAAGTCAGCCAATTGATGGAATTGATTAAATTTATCCGTGAAAAATTTCAAATAACTATTTTACTGATTGAACATCAAATGAAAGTGGTGATGGGAATCTGTGAGAGAGTCGTAGTGATAGATTTTGGTGAAGTTATTGCCGAGGGGAGTCCCCAGGAGGTTCAGAATGACGCCAAAGTGATTGAAGCCTACCTGGGCGAACCCCTTAGAGATTGTGGGTCCGGCTCTGTCTGACTTCGTATCTCTAACGGGGCGAAGAAACGAAAGAATGTTATTAAAGGTTACCGAGCTCAAGGTATATTATGGGGCAATCTATGCCCTTCAGGGAATTTCTCTTGAAGTAAATGAAGGTGAAATTGTAGCACTGATTGGAGCAAATGGCGCAGGTAAGAGCACCATTTTACGGACAATCTCAGGGCTTGTTAAACCTCATTCCGGAAAGATTTTATTTGAAGGGAAGGAAATCAATATTTTGCCACCGCACAAGATTGTTCAATTGGGCATATCCCATGTGCCTGAGGGGCGCAAGCCTTTTGCTAATCTGACCGTTTCGGAAAATCTAAGACTCGGTGCCTTTAATAAGGAAAAAAAGAAAGAAATAGCTGAGGCGACGGACCGGGTCTTTCTATCTTTCCCACGACTCAAGGAGAGATTGAATCAATTAGCCGGAACACTCTCGGGCGGGGAACAGCAGATGTTAGCAATGGGAAGAGGATTGATGTCAAAACCAAAACTTTTGATGTTGGATGAGCCTTCAATGGGTCTCTCGCCAATTTTGGTCAACGAGATATTCAAAATAATCAAAGAAATAAACGAAGCAGGAACAAGCATACTTTTGGTTGAGCAGAACGCATTTGCCGCCTTGAATGTGGCACATCAGGGATATGTGTTAGAAACTGGTAGGATTGTTCTAAAAGACTCAAGCCAAAATCTCTTAAAGAGTCAAATGGTAAAACAGGCCTATCTTGGCGCCTGAACAATTTACACGACTTTGTTAAAATTTTGTCTAAAATTGGCACGATTTATCCTGAACGGAGTGAAGGAAAATCAACACTGACAAGCGTTTAAGCCTTCTGGGCTTGTTCTTCTCTTGTCCCCCGACAAGTCG
>JBFLXN010000186.1:0-4962 GCA_040755715.1 Candidatus Edwardsiibacteriota bacterium | reverse complement strand
GGAGAGGGGGACAGAAGGGGGTGAGGGTTTTAGTTTTCCCCGACATAAATGTCGGGGCTACTCATATTTCGACATTAGGTCTTTTTTTCTTGACACCCTGATTGTCAAATATTTATGCGACAGACCAATAGATTAACCCAGAGAAATACAGAAACTGATAGAAATTTATTGAAATTGATAGAAACTTGTAGTAAAGAACAATAAATTTTCCGCCGAAGGCGGATCTGCCTTTGGCATGACCACGAGTTTCCAAAAATTTCTATGAATTTCTATTCTTCCGTGTTATTCTGTGTAATTCTGTGGCTTTATTCAAACTCCGAAGCGGCAAGATAAATGCAAATATCAAAAAGCAAAAATCAAAATTGTGGATGTTCTTCTTAGAAATATTCCTTAATTTTGATATTTGAATTTTGAATTCTCTTTGCTACAAGATCAACATCGCATCGCCATAACTGTAAAAGCGATACTTTTCCTTAATTGCTTCCTTGTAAGCCTCTAAGATTATTTCCCGTCCCGCAAAAGTAGATACCAAAACAAACAATGTTGAGCGGGGAAGATGAAAATTTGTTAACAGCGCATCAACTATTCTAAACTCGTATGGTGGATGGATAAATTTATTTGTCCAGCCCTTACCAGCTATCAAACTCCAATTTCCATTCTCTTCCTTCACAGAGGTTTCTAAGGCTCTCACGGTAGTTGTCCCTACAGCAATAACTCTATGTTTCTTTCTTTTTGCCTCATTAACAGCTGTGGCTGTCTCCTCGCTGATTTCATAGTATTCTGGTTCCATTTTGTGTTGTGAGATGTCTTCCACTCTAATAGGTTGGAATGTTCCCAATCCCGTATGAAGCACGAGAGAGACAAGTTTAATTTCTGTTTGTTTTATTTTTTCTAACAATTCTTGGCTGAAGTGCAGTCCAGCAGTGGGAGCGGCTACTGCACCAGCTGTTTGGGCATAAACTGTTTGATAGCGCTCCTTGTCAATTTTTTCTGCTTTCCTCTTAATATACAGTGGTAGAGGTATTGTTCCGAGTTCTTCAAGAACAGCGTAGAAATTATCCTCACAGATAAACCTTACTTCGCTTTTACCCATTTCACCTTTATTCACAATTTCGGCTTGTAATACTCCGTTTCCAAAAATAATCTTGTCATTTATTTTTGCTCTGTGGCTGGGTCTAATTAGAGCCTCCCATAGTTTTTTTCCTTTTTCACGCAAGAGGAAAATTTCTACTTTGCCTTTTGTTTTTTCTTTATATCCAAAAAGTCTAGCAGGAATAACTTTTGTTTGGTTGACTACTAAAATATCACCAGAATGAAGATACTCTAAAATTTCGGTAAATTTTCTGTGCTCAATTTTTCTTTGCCGGCGATAAAGAATCATTAAACGAGAATCAGCTCTTTTCTCAAGAGGATATTGGGCAATGAGCTCCTTAGGGAGAGGGAAGTCATAATCTGAGATTTTCCACCTACCTCTGTCAACTAACACAGATGAAATAACACAGATTAGCACAGATAAAAGACCACAGATTAGCGCAGATTTTGTTACGGAATTATCTGTGCCTATCTGTGTAATTTTCGTTAATTATAGGAAATAATTTATTTAAACGAGCAAATGTTTGAGGTTTCATTCTGACTTTTACCTCAACGACTTTCTGATGGTAATTTTTGCTTATTACTTCGCCGTTAGAATGAATCCAGGCCAGAGCCTTAGAAGCGTGGACTGGCATTGTAATAGTTCTTTCAATTTTCGTTTCAAGGTTATTAAGACAATTTAAAATTTCTCTTTCCAGAGCTTCTCTCCCTTCGCCTTGTAAGGCAGAAATGGCTACACTTATCGGATAACGAGAGCACAAACAATGTATAATTTGATTTTCCACTTTATCAATTTTGTTGAAGACCAAAAGAATTGGTTTTGCTTCACCCCCTATTTCTGTTAGCACAGAATCAACTGCTGTTATCTGTTTTTCGACTTCGGGATAACTAGCATCAACTATGTGTAAAAGAAGGTCTGCCTCTAATACTTCTTCTAAGGTTGTCCGGAAAGAACTGATGAGTTGATGAGGGAGTTTTCTAATAAATCCGACTGTATCGCTGAGTAAGATTTTTTCACCATTTGACAAGTTTACTATTCTGGTGGTAGTGTCCAGAGTAGAAAAAAGACGGTCTTCAACCTTGACTCCGGCTGAGGAGAATAGATTCATTACTGTTGATTTTCCTGCATTGGTATAGCCAACTAGGCAAATCTTATAAAATGGCTGACGACTTTGACGCTGAACTTTCCGACTTGCTTGAACCTTCTTTAGTTCATCGTTCAGATGAGTAATGCGGTCACGAATCTTTCGACGGTCAACCTCTAATTTTGTTTCTCCAGGTCCTCGGGTGCCAATTCCTCCCCCTAAATCGGACATCTCAATTCCACTGCCAACTAAACGAGAATAGCGGTATTGTAGTTGGGCCAATTCTACTTGAATCTTTGCTTCTGCTGTTCTGGCATGTAGAGCGAAGATGTCCATAATTAATTCACTCCGGTCAATAACTCTTCTTTCAATAATTTCTTCTAAGTTGTGCACCTGAGTGGGTGCTAATTCAGCATCAAAAATGATAAGGTCAGCTTTGTGTTCTTCAGACAGTGCTCTTATCTCCTCAACTTTGCCTTTACCGATATAGTAAGTAGGATTAGGCGTGGTTTTGTGCTGAACAACCCTTCCAATTACATAAGCTCCAGCTGTATCGGCTAATCTGGCGAGTTCGGCTAATTCTTCCTCCAGTTCTGAGAGTTTTCGGCGGTCCGAAATCATACCCACTAAGATTGTCCTTTCCTTTCTGGGATTTATCTCAATCAATGGCATTTTTTCTTCCTTATCAGTGCTTTGTTAAATTTTGGCTCAAAATCTGCCTGGAAGCCTTCTGGCACAATAATATAAGCCTATGAGGCACTTTTCTTGTGCTTTTGAGGAGGCCCTGAAGCCCCGATTTATCGGGGCTTGGGCTGTCTTTCTCTTGGTGAACAAGCCCAGAAGGCTTAAACGCTTGTCAGTGTTGATTTTCCTTCACTCCGTTCAGGATAAATCGTGCCAATTTTAGACAAAATTTTAACAAAGTCGTGCTTATAAATCTGACGCCTTCACCCTTCCCTCTTTTCTGGGATTGGCATAATGTCATTAAAAGCAAGAACACCTTTACGCCGTTAATTTTTTTGTTATAATTATAATGGAGATAAGAGAACGAAGTCAAGTAAAAATACATTACCGACCTGCATTTTTTTCTTGCATCATCTAAGAGTTTTGAATTATACTTAAAATTACCGAATAGAACAAATGACAGCAAATAAAACAAATATTAATAGAATTTATAGGTTGGAGTCGTATTTGTTAAATTCGCTATCATTAGAGTAATTCGTTATATCTATTTATATTCAAATTCCTAGGCGCAAAAATATGAACCTCTCTGTAAATATTGGTTCTATACATTTTAAAAATCCAATTTTAGTTGCTTCTGGGACTTTCGGGTATGGAGAAGAATATGCAGGCCTTATAAATATAAATAAACTTGGAGGAATTGTCACCAAGGCAATCACTTTGAAACCGAGAGAAGGAAATCCACCCCCACGAATCGTAGAAACTCCCTGCGGAATGATTAACTCCATTGGTTTAGCCAATGTAGGAATAGAAAAATTTCTTAAAGAAAAGATGCTTTTTCTTCAGAAGTTCAAGACTCCGATAATTGTGAACATCGCTGGAGAAAATAAAAATGAATATATTAAACTGACGGAGAGACTTTCAGAAACCGAAGGAATTTCTGGATTGGAGATAAATATTTCCTGTCCTAATGTTAAACGAGGCGGATTAGCCTTCGGGGCCAATCCCCAAATTGCTTTCGCCATTATTTCTGCTATAAGAAAAAAGACAAAACTTCCCTTGATTGCAAAACTTACACCCCAGGTGACTTCAATTGTGCCTATAGCAAAAGCCTGTGAAGATGCTGGGACAGACGGACTTTCTCTAATTAATACCTTGCCAGCAATGGCCATTGATGTCGTAACAAGAAGACCAAAATTAGGAAATATAACTGGTGGATTGTCCGGTCCGGCAATCAAACCGGTAGCCTTGTATTTTGTTTGGCAGACTTTTCAATCTGTGAAAATTCCAATCATTGGTATTGGTGGAATTATGAATCTTCAGGATACACTTGAGTTTCTTTTAGCCGGAGCTACCGCAGTTCAAATTGGGACAGGATTATTTGTTGACCCCAAAATTCCAGAAAAAATCCTCTTGGGACTGAGAGAATATTGCCGAGGGAAAAAGATAGATAATCTCCGAAAGATTGTGGGAACTCTAATTACACAGATTGGCGCAGATTATCTGCGCTAATCTGTGAAAAAATCTGCGCCTATCTGGGTTTATAATGCTATGAAAATCATTCAATCATTCAATCACTCAATCACTCAACCTCTTAATCTCTTACTTGCTGTGCTGCTCTTTACTTGCTGTGCTTCCATTCCTCTTTATCGCAGTGGTGATAAATCTACGACAACCAATACAACATCAGCCAACACAGAATTTGGTTTAGGCAGTTTTTATGGAAAGGAATTCCACGGAAAGAAGACTGCTTCAGGAGAAATATTTGATATGTATGCTCTTACCGCCGCACACCGCACTCTTCCATTCGGAACTTTAGTAAGAGTGACAAATCTCAAAAACAATAAGAGTATAATTGTCCGAATAAACGACCGCGGTCCTTGGATTCCGGGGCGAATTATTGACCTCTCTTATCAAGCCGCTAAGGAAATTGACCTTTTGTCTGTGGGAAAAGTAAAATTAGAAATTGTTAAATGATCATAGACTTCTGCAAAATGAGAAATATAAGTAAAGATTAGGGATGGAGAGAAGAAAAAGAGAGAGATTGGGGAGATAAGAGAAGAGATTTAATGAGCTTTGTGGATGAAGATAGGCTGTTTATTTA
>JBFLXN010000185.1:0-5013 GCA_040755715.1 Candidatus Edwardsiibacteriota bacterium | reverse complement strand
TAATAGAAATTTATTGAAATTGATAGAAATTTGTAGTAAAAAACAATAAATTTCTACAAGTTTCCAAAAATTTCTATGAATTTCTATTTTTCTGTATGTTTCTGTGAAATTCTGTGGCTTTATTCAAATCCGATACAGCAAGAAATATACTGAATAACTAATACTTGAGACGCCCACCATCAGCAAGCTCACTACTAGCAAAATCTGATTCAATGGATACCATTCCATCGCATAAGCAGTAGCCATCGCCGCTAAAAAAACCATTGTGACCTTACCAAATAGATTAGAAGTAGGAACAATCTTTGTTTTTTTGAGGAGAAATAGTCCGCTGGAAAGAATCAGCAAATCTCTTGAGATGACGACAATTGCTGCCCACAGTGGAAAGTTTCTCTTAAGAATCAAAAAAATTACCAATGTGCCAAGGCAGATTTTATCAACTAAGGGGTCAAGAATCTTACCGAAGCGGGTACTTTGGCTCAATTTTCTCGCCAAAACGCCATCAAAAACATCAGTGAACCAAGTAATCAGAAGAAGAATCAAAGCTAAAGTCTTCTTTTCGGCCGAGAGACTCAGAAGAACAAAAGGAAGAATCCCAAGTCGTAAGAAAGTTACAAGATTGGGAAGATTTATGATTTCCCGATTTAAACGCATAGATTAAAAATAGATTCTTCCAACCAGTGCAGTGGAGAGGTTAACCTGTGCAGAAATTGTGCCTCCGGACCAATACCTACCATCAACATCAACATATTTGTGGTTCGTCCAAGTGTAGTCAACATTAAAAGGTGTAATTGACATGCCGATACTAAAGTGTCGGAAAAGGTAGTAGTCTGCGCCGGTAATTAAAGAAATACTTCCAGTTGCAGTTCGGTCTTTTGTGTATGCGCGCCACTTGCTCCGTAGGAGCAAAATATTAATAGAACAAGGAAAACGACGCTTTTTAAGCTCCGTCAGGAGCGACATAATCTTGAGAACTCATTCAAACAATTATTTTGCATAATATCTCGCTCCTACGGAGCTCTGTGGAAATCTCTGAAATCTTGGTACTATTAATATTTCGTCCGCCTTAGGCGGACTGTATTTCGGCCTTGTTTTATCTGTCATTCGTATTCACTCTATGGCTTTAAATGTTTTTAATATTTTGCAAAAAATTATGCTGTTTGATATAGTTTGTAATATTTAATCCTGTAAACCTCATCAAATCATCTTCCTTCTGCCATTTTTAGCATTTCCCTCGCATGCTCTCGGGTTAATTTAGTAATCGCTTCTCCACCAAGCATTCGGGCAATTTCTTCAATTTGCTCTTCTTTAGAAAGTTTTTTGATTTGTGTAGTGGTTCGTCCTTTCTTTGTCTCTTTTTTTACTAAATAATGTGCCTCAGCTAAACAAGCAATCTGGGGCAGATGCGTGATACACAAAACCTGTCTTGTCTTTGCAATTTCTCGCAATTTCTTGCCCACCGCTTCAGCAATTCTGCCACCGATACCCACATCAATTTCATCAAAGACCAAAGTTGGCACTGCATCAACTTCAGCGAGAATTGTTTTCAAAGCCAGCATCACTCGGGAAATCTCGCCACCAGAAGCAATCTTCGCCAGAGGCCTCAATTCTTCTCCCGGATTAGGAGAAATAAGAAATCTTATTTCGTCAATTCCTCGTTCGCAAGTCCGATACTTTTTCCCCTGCTGTTCCACCAACCCATCTTCTTCCTCTATTTGATTGACCCCTACTTCAAATTTTGCCTTCTCCATTCCCAAGTCCACTAATTCTTCCTTAATCTTGATACTCATCTTAGTAGCAATTTCTTTTCGCTTTCCTGAGAGCTCCAAAGCTCTTTTTTCTAATTCTTTCCGGTTCTCTTCAATCCTAATTTTAAGGTTGGCTATTTCTTCTTCATTTCGCTCAACTGAATGAATTTCTTTCTTTATCCTTTCGGCATATTGCAAAACATTTTCAATTGAACCACCATATTTCTTTTTTAAGGTTTTGATTAGGTCCAGGCGGTCCCGAATTATTTCCAATCTTTGTGGGTCAAATTCTAATTTTGCCCGATAATCACTCAAAGTATGAGACGCCTCTTCTAACTGATAACCACTGGATTTGATGTCCTCAAATACTTCCTTCAATCGTTCATCAATGGAAACTACTTCAGAAACTTTATTCTCCAAAAGTCCCAATTGTTCTATAATTGAACCTTCATTTTCAGAAAGCAAATCCTGCGCTTCGGTGGCTAATTGAAAGAGTTTCTCACTATTTTCTAAAATCTTCCGCTCTCTTTCTAAACTTTCTTCTTCACCTAAGGAAAGATTGGTTTTTTCTATCTCTTTAATTTGAAATTGATATAAATCTATTTTTTCTTTTGTCAGAGCCTCTCTCCTTTCCAATTCTATTAGACTCTGGGTCAGACTTTGATGTTCATAAAAGAATTTTTCTACTTCCAAACGCAAAGGAAGTAATTTGCCGAATCCATCCAAAGAATCTAAATGCCTCTCTTCTTTAAGGAGCGATTGATGCTCGTGTTGACCGTGCATATCTAACAGTTCGTCACCCAAATGTTTGAGAAATGAAAGTGTAATAGCCTGAGCATTTGCATAGCACTTGGTCTTACCAGTAGTATTAACATTTCGTTTTAGAATAATTGAGCTCTCTTCCATTTCAATTCCTTGCTCCTGTAAAATCTTCAACAAATCCTTCCGAGAGTGCAAATCAAATATTCCTTCAACCATTGAAGAATTAGCGCCGGTTCTGACTGAATCTATATCCCCCTTTTCACCCAACATTAATCCAACTGCACCAATGAGAATTGATTTGCCCGCTCCAGTTTCACCGGTCAGAACATTCAAGCCAGGAGAAAATTCTACTTGGAGGTTTTCTATTAAGGCATAATCTTTAATTTGTAATTCAGTAAGCATCTTAACAAACCCAATAACCAATGACCAAATTCTAAATCAGCTTGGTTATTGATATTTGGTAATTGGGATTTATTTGATTATTGGAATTTGGTGATTGATTATTCATTTTTACAATTTGGTTTGTGACTTTAATATTTGATTTTTGATATTTGATATTTGATTTTCTTCTCTTCCCCCCCATTTTAATTTAGTCCGTAAAATTTGATAAAATGATTTCTCCTTAGCCACTACTAAATTGACAGTATGAGGAGCCTTTTTAATGACGAGGCTATCCTGCAATCGCAAGGTTTCCGAAACCTGTCCATCAGCAACAATTATCGGTTCCTCCCGTTTACTATGCACCTTTATCTTCAAGGTCTTTTCTGCTGAAACAACCATTGGTCTGATGCCAAGGGTATGTGGACAAATGGGAGTAACAATAATTACTCTCATTGTTGGATGAACAATAGGACCGCCAGAAGCCAATGAATAAGCGGTTGACCCTGTGGGAGTAGCAATAATTATGCCATCCGCTGAATAGGTACTGACATATTCTCCGCTTATTTCGGTAACCAATTGTAGAACTCTGGTCGGTATCCGAATGACAAAATCATTCAAAGCAAAGAGACACTCGTCTCCTTTTTGGAGGCATCCGCCTCCTTTTCCGGGGTGCTTGCCTCTTCTCTTTCCTACAGTAGCCATTAGCACCATTCTGGATTCAAGATGGTATTTCCCTTGCAAGACTCTTTCCACGACCGGCCACATTTCTTCTACCGTGATTTCCGTGAGAAAACCGAGACTCCCCAAATTGATTCCCAAGATAGGTGTTTCCTTTTTTCCAACTAATCTAGCGCTTTTCAAAAGTGTTCCATCTCCACCTAAAGCTATAACCAAATCTGACTTCCCGCCGATAAGCCCTTCATCAAAGATAACTTCCCTTTTTTTCTCTTTCAGCCAATTAACTAATTTACTTATAATTTCTTTCGCCTGTGGCTTTTGAAGATTTGCTACCACGCCAATTCTTTTCATTTTATTTGTCTCTTAATTTCTTCTAACACTTTTTGTTTTACCGCTAACAGTTCTCCTTCCATTTTACAGCCAGCTGCTTGATAATGACCGCCCCCCCCGAAAACAGCGGCTATCTGATTGACATCAATTGCTTCCCGGGAGCGCAGAGAAACCCGAATCTTTCCATCTTCCTGTTCACGGAAGAAGATACCCACTTTTACACCATTAACCGAAATTGCATAATTGACAAACTCTTCACACTCCGAAAGATTCACTCCAAGGCGTCGGTAGGTTTCTCTTTTTAAAACAAGTGAACCTATATTTCCCGTCTCATCAACCTCTAAACTCGTCAACACTTCTCCTAATAGTTTCATTACTTTTGGGTTTCTCTGGGCATAGACCTGGTCAGCGATGAAAGCCGGTGAAGCCCCTTCTTTCACCAAAGAGCTACAGATACGAAAAACTCTGGCGGTAGTATTGGCAAATCGCAAACCACCAGTGTCAGTCATAATTCCAGTATAGAGTAAAGTGGCCCGTTCTTTGCCAATCCTTTCTGACATCTCGGTCATTAAAAGATAAAGCAATTCACAGGTGGAACTGGCTTCAGAGTCTACATAGCTGTAATTACCAAACAAATCATTTGACTGATGATGGTCAATGTTGATAATTACCATACCGTTTGGAATGATTGTTCTTTGGACATTTCCAATGCGGTCAAGCCCGGCGGTGTCAAGGACAAAGGCACAAGTAAAATCAATTTGTCCAGAGGTTCTTGATTGAATATTCTCACTTCCAGGCAAGAAACGATATCTCTCAGGAATTCGGTCTTGATTGACAACTTCTACTTTTTTCTTCAATTTTTTAAGAAGGGAACAAAGAGCCAATTGAGCCCCGATACAATCGCCATCAGGATCAATATGAGAGGTAATAAGAAAATATTGATTTTCTTTTATCACCTTAATGATTTCAGCAAAACTCATATATTTAGTTATTAGTGGTTGAATGCAAAATAAAAGTGAGCAGCTAATTTTTAAGTAATTCTTGAATTTTTTCTTTTGATTTTGAGTTGATTTCAAATAATAAATTTTTAATAATTTCAGATTTTTGTTCTTTCTCA
>JBFLXN010000184.1:0-5014 GCA_040755715.1 Candidatus Edwardsiibacteriota bacterium | reverse complement strand
CCCGACTTGTCGGGGGACAAGAGAAGAACAAGCCAAGAAGGCTTAAACGCTTGTCAGTGTTGATTTTCCTTCACTCCGTTCAGGATAAATCGTGCCAATTTTAGACAAAATTTTAACAAAGTCGTGTACATAGTTTCTTGGGTTATAAAACTCAAGAGACTCAATGAACTCAATAAACCCAATAAACTTATTAACCGAAAGGGGTATCGTAACCGTAGCCGTAACCTTTTTATGCCTGCGGTGGAGAGAGAGACGGGAAAAGGTATAGCACACATCTTATGAATAAGAAGAAAGCATTAGTGTTAAGTGGCGGTGGAGCAAAAGGAGCGTATCAGGTAGGAGCCGTAGATTATCTATTAAATCAAGCGAAACTTGATTTTGATATTGTTACTGGCGTCTCGGTAGGCTCGCTCAATGCCTCAATGATTGTGCAGGGAGAATTTCAGATTCTTAAAGATTTATGGTTGAATATTAAAAAGAATTCTGATATCTATACCCATCACTTTGGAGGATGGCTATTTTCCCTGATTGGCAAAGATAGCCTTTACAGCAATGAACCTTTATGGAAATTGATTGATAAATATATAGACCCTAAAAAAATAGAAAATTCAGGCAAAGAATTGAGAATTGGGGTTGTCTCCCTCTATACCGGTGAGTATTATTCAATCAATGGTAGGGGCGAGGTCCCCTCGCCCCTACTAAAGAAGATGATTCTAGCCAGCACTACTATTCCCATTGCCTTCAGCCCTGTGTCCGTCACATTTCACAGCAGAGAAGTAGATGAGACAATGGTTGATGGAGGGGTAAGAAACATAACTCCATTAAAAGAAGCAATTGATTTGGGAGCAGAAGAGATTTTCATTATACTCGCTTCCCCTCCTAAAATAAATCCGGGAAAGAAAAAATACAAAAGCCTTATTAAGATAGGAATAAGAACACTTGACATTTTGCTGAATGAAATTTTTATCAATGATTTAGAGATAATGCAGAAAAAGAATGAATTAGTGACTTCTGGAGCTGATGTTTTAGGGAAGTGGAGATATATTAGTTTTAAGTTAGTTCAACCGGAAAGTCTAATGATTGACACTCTGGAGTTCAATCCAGAAAAGATAAGAATAGCAATGAGTCAAGGTTTTGCAGATGCCGAAAAGGTCCTTGAAAACCACTAAAAACATATACCACGAAAGCACGGAAGAACGGAGGCACGGAAAGGAAATGAAAAAATAGCTTTTATTATGTGTTTCTTGAATTCCGTGTTTCCGTGGTAATTATACAACCTAATCTGTGTAGAAATCAAGCATTAAAAAATCAAAATGAAGAAAATCACCCGTCGAGATTTCTTAAAACAGGGTTTTCTAATTTCAGCCACTTCTCTTACTCTGCCTCTGCTTGAACCACTTTCCCGTTTAATTCACAAGGTCCAAGCTCAGAGTCAAGGGCTTATCTTCCCCCATCCTGCCCTCTATTACCAGGTCTTAAAGCGTAATTCGGTTCAATGTCTTCTCTGTCCGAGATATTGCACTGTTTCTGAAGGTGGACGAGGTTTCTGTGAGGTGCGGGAAAACCGCAAAGGTAAACTCTACACTCTCAGTTACGCTAATCCCTGTGCGGTTCATGTTGACCCCATTGAGAAAAAACCATTCTATCATGTCTTACCTTCAACCAATGTCTTTTCCCTTTCTACTGCTGGTTGTAATTTCACCTGTCTGAATTGTCAGAACTGGGAAATCTCTCAAGCTAGGCCAGAAGAAACCGTAAATTTTGAACTACCACCGCAAAAAGTTGTAGAATTCACCCTAAAAGAGAAGAGCCCCTCTATTGCCTGCACTTATGCAGAACCGGTCGTCTTTTATGAATATATGTTTGATATATTTAAGTTGGCGAGAGAAAAAAACATTATCACGCTCTTTCATACCAATGGTTTTATCAATCCTGAACCATTGCGACAACTCTGCCAATTTACCAGTGCCGCCAATATTGATTTAAAAGGATTTACCGAAGAATTCTATACTAAAGTTACCAGTGGACAACTCTTACCCGTGTTGGAAACTCTGCAAATCTTGAGGGAAAATAGAGTTCACACCGAAGTGACCAATTTGGTTATTCCCGGATATAATGACGATTTTGAGAAGATTAAGGAGATGTGTCTTTGGCTTAAAGAAAAATTAGGAGCAGAAATACCCTTGCATTTTTCTCGGTTTTACCCGGCGTACAAACTTTTGAATCTTTCACCTACACCATTAAAAACATTAGAAAAGGCACAAGAAATAGCCATTTCTACCGGACTACATTATGTTTATATTGGAAATATTCCCGGCCATAAAGGTGAAAATACCTTCTGCCCAAAATGTAAAAAGATAATCATTAAAAGAGTAGGCTATAGCGTTTTGGAAAATAATGTAAAGAAAGGAAAATGTAGTTATTGTGGATACAAGATTGCAGGAGTGTGGTAGGATGCGCTCATTACTCAATGCAGAATGCAAAATGCAAATTGAAAAATGCAAAATTTGTAGCGGTGCGATTTATCGCACATAATAAGGCATTGAGGATACAAGATTGAAGAATGTTCAGGATTTGGTAGTGAATATTATTCCCACCTTTTAAGTAATTCCATTATTTGTTTTATTAAAGTGAGTCTTTTCGTATCAAATAGTTGAAGTAACATCAAAATTTCTTCAATTATCTGTTCCTTTTCCGTGGTTGGGGTTTTGGGAATGTGAAAAGGAAAGAGTTCAGGTACTTTTACTTTTAGAACATTCGCAATCTTATCTAAAGTCTTTAGTGAAGGATTAACTTCGCCACCCTCAATTTGTCCAACATAGGTGGGATGAAGTTCTGCTTTTTCTGCCAGCATTTGCTTCGTTTTCAAGATTAGGCATAGTAAAATGGAATGGAGAAAATCCACTTCTAAATAGATTTGAAGAAAAAATAGGAGAACATTTCAAACTAACAGTCGAATATGAAGAAGACCTTCCACAGATTATGGAACTCCTGAATAAATTTGGAATACCTCAAGACCATCCTAATATTTCGCAGGAGTATTTTTTCTATCAAAATCCCCTTTTGCCACTGGGTAGTTATTCTGAAATAGCGATACGACAGAAATTATTTTCTTTTGTAGAAGATTTCTTCTTTTTAACGAAAGGCACGGAATTACACGGCATGATTGGAGTTGGAATTCCAGTTATTGGAAAGAGTACATCAGCAGAAATCAATTTAATGGTTCTACCTAAGGACAAGACTTTTTTGAGTAGTCTTCTACAATATGTTTTTTGCAAACTTCCTCTACTGGCAGTAAAGGAAATTACAAAAATCAAGTTCTGCATTGTGCCAACAAATCAGAGGGATAAAGAAATAGGTGAGTTTATAAAAGAAGTAGGATTTGTCTTAGAAGCTGAATTAAAGAATGAGCTCGGATTTGATAAAGGAGTAACAAATTTAGTTTATCACTATGAAAAGAAATATATTGAAGACCTTCGCAATAAGTTTCTTGAAGTGCAGAAGTCTCTTTCTCCTGATTTATAAATAGGCGCATTATTTTTCTTGCATTAGACCTTATCAATAGAGTAAAATAAAAAAGAGAGGAGGTGAGAAGAATGGCAGACGGTTATCAGTCTCCGACAATAGAGCCAATGGGAGTGCCACCACAAGAACTTTTTGTTATGCCACCTGGACCTCCAGGACCTCCTGAAGAGGCGTTAGGACCTGCGGTTTACTTGGTTTTCTATGCCTTTGCTGCTATTACGACAGTTGCTTTTGCCACGTGGGCGGTCCTTTATATGGCGTGGCTGGAGTGGAAATACGTAGAAATATAGAAAGGTGCCTGCCATCGCCTTACTTAGAAAATTTCCTCTGTGGGCGAAGCATTTGTTTTGCTCACAGAGGAAGGAAAAACCGGAGTCTATAATGGAAAGAATAAAGAAAATCTTTAAGCCTAAGTTTTCTCTAGTTGGTTGGGTTTTAAGTATTGTACCGGCAATAATAATGGGTTTGCTCCTATTAAGAATAACAGAAATTTCTCTCACTTCTGATAGGGTCGCCTGGGCTAGTCTCATTCTTACAAGCTGCATTCTTGTCGCTTTCGTTTTTTTCTTGCTCATCTATCCCACGATGCGATATGAAATTGAAAATGGCTACTTAACATTGCGCTGCGGGCCCTTCAGGTCCAAAATATCAATAAAGGATTGTGAAATAATCGGAACGCACACATTGAAATATCATCCCACCTCTACGGGTTGGAAGATACCAGGGTATGCCCTCTTTAGAGTCTATTATGCAGATGCAGGCTATGTGAGAATGTATTCTACAGCAATGCTTAGAAATATCCTACTTATCCAGACAGAGAAAGAAATATATGGTATTACTCCTGCAGATGAGGAAGGATTTATAAAGGAAATTGAAAGGCAAAAAGGGGCAAAAATTTATTAGAGAAAGATTCGTAGAATAAGGAGCAATATGGAGAAGAAGAAAATTTTTAAACCCCAGTTTTCTCTAACAGGATGGATTTCAAGTATTATAATACTATTGATTTCCAGTCTAATTGTATTTGCTATACTAAAAGCAATACCCTTTATTCCAAAAGGAATTCCCTTGCATGAGCACATTCTTTTTGGGGTTACTTTCATTATGGCATGCTGTTTTTTACTCGCCTCTCTCGGTTTCTTGCTCATCTATCCAACGATGCGATACGAGGTTGAAAACGGATACTTAATATTACGATGCGGACCATTCAGGTCCAAAATATCAATAAAGGATTGTGAAATAATCGGAACGCACACATTGAAATATCATCCTACCTCTACGGGTTGGAAGATACCAGGGTATGCCCTCTTTAGAGTCTATTACGCAGATGCAGGCTATGTGAAAATGTATTCCACAGCAATGCTCAGAAATATCCTACTTATCCAGACAGAGAAAGAAATATATGGTATTACTCCTGCAGATGAGGAAGGATTTATAAAGGAAATTGAAAGGCAAAAAGGGGCAAAAATTTATTAGAGAAAGATTCGTAGAA
>JBFLXN010000183.1:0-5115 GCA_040755715.1 Candidatus Edwardsiibacteriota bacterium | reverse complement strand
TATTTTGAGAAAGAACAAAAATCTGAAATTATTAAAAATTTATTATTTGAAATCAACTCAAAATCAAAAGAAAAAATTCAAGAATTACTTAAAAATTAGCTGCTCACTTTTATTTTGCATTCAACCAATAGTTTTTAGAGAAAGCCGACAGAGGGATTTGAACCCCCGACCTGAGGTTTACAAAACCCCTGCTCTACCACTGAGCTATGTCGGCAAAACAGTTAATAGTGGTTAGTTATTGGTTATTAGTGTAAAAAACCGACGACTAATCCATATCTGCAATGAGCCAAACGCTTCTATTATCAATAGTTCACAAAATCTATTTAACCACAAAGTGCATTCACTCCGACATATCGTCTGGGCAAGAAGAGCTCAAAGAAAAATCGATAGATTTAGGAAAGAAAGTGTCACACAAAGAGAATAATTTTACAATATCTTTGTGTTCTTCGTGGTTCAATGTAAGTAATCTTTGCGAAATACTGATTATAGTTTATCAAATTTCTCTGTCAATTGTCAATACTCTTTACAATTTTTTTCACCTTTGTCCCTTCTGGTGTATCCTCAAAAAGATAGCCCTGCTCTTCTGCTTTCTTTCTCAATTCATCTGCAGTTTTCCACTCTTTCTTCTTTCTCGCTTCATCTCGCTTGATTCTTAATTCTTCAATTTTTGGAGGAATGGTCGTCATCTCTTTTTCAATCTCATCAAGTTTATCCAGACCCAATCCTAAGACTCTATCAAATTGCAGAATCAGTTTCCACCATGTTTTGCCACTCAAAACCTTTATCGCTTCCCATACAATACTCAAAGCCTGCGGCATATTTAAATCATCGTTGATTGCTTCTAAAAAATTCTTCTGCAATCTTTCAACTTCTGATTTGTCAAAATCTTCAGTTTCTCTCCGCCTTCGCAAAATCTCTTCTCTAAGATTCCAGAGTCCGTTCCGGGCACTCCTAATTGACTCCCAGGTGAAATTTAATGGTGTGCGATATTGTCCGGTCAAACAGAAATAGCGAAAGGCTAAGGGTTCAATTCCTTTTGCCTCTAAATCTTGCAGGCGATAAAAATTCCCCAGACTCTTTGCCATTTTCCCGCCGTCAACTTGTAAGAATTGTCCGTGTAGCCAATAGCGCACGAATTGCTTACCAGTTGCCCCTTCACTCTGAGCAATCTCGTTTTCATGATGAATGGGAATATGGTCTACACCGCCACAGTGAATGTCAATCGTTTCTCCCAGATACTTCATATTCATTGCCGAGCATTCTATGTGCCAGCCAGGAAATCCCTTCCCCCAGGGGCTATCCCACTGCATAATATGATTAGGTGAGGCCTTTCTCCATAAAGCAAAATCGGCAGGATGCTTTTTTTCTGGATTTACTTCTATTCTGGCACCGGCTTCTTGCTCTTCCAGTATTTGCCCTGAAAGTTGACCAAATTTTCGGAGTTTACTTACATCAAAATAAATCCCATCAGAAATTTCGTAGGCATAACCTCTTTCAAACAGTCTTTGCACTAAATCAATCATCTCGGGAATATGTTCGGTAGCCTTACAAATTATGTGAGGCTTGAGAATATTTAATCTCAGCAAATTCTCAAAAAAATCTTTGCTATAATATTCGGCAATTTCCCAGGGTGTTTTTTTTTCTCGTTTTGCCCCTTCTAACATTTTGTCCTCACCTTCGTCAGCATCAGAAGTCAGATGACCCACATCAGTGACGTTCATTACATGTTTCACTTGATAGCCATTGTATTCCAATACGCGGCGTAAAATGTCTTCAAAGATGTAAGTGCGAAAATTGCCGATATGGGCGTAATCATAGACGGTGGGACCACAGGTATACATTCCCACCCAATCTTCTCTAAGAGGAACGAATTCTTCTCTTTTCCGTGTCAAGGTATTAAAAAACTTGAGACTCATAAGTTACTCCCTCTACTGTTGATATTCATAAAAATGGTTGACAAAATAGATATAAAACGAATTTGCCAAATTATAGCGAATTGCACGAATATCCTGTCTATTTGAACCATATAGAGATTTTTGCTGGGTTTTGCCTAATCAGGCTGTTGAAAAATACTTGCAGCCACTGAGGACACTGAAAACACAGAAATTCTGAAATCTTTGACCCTTTTTGATTTTAATTTAGGCACTTATATTCTTTGTCCTTGTTTTTCTCTGTGCTCTCCGTGCCCTCGGTGGTCAAATCAAAACCATAATATCTGAACTGTGCCTCCAACGAGCTTATTCCCAACTTTCCATTTTATCTTCTATTACTTTAACCTGGTTGGTTATTTCGCATAATAGGTCCAAAAGCTCCGATATTCTGTAGCGATGAGCAATCTTTTCTATGAGAAGTTTTTTCAGTGTCTTTTCTGATTGAGCAATAGACTTTTTGCTAATGTCTATTTGAGCGACGGCATCATAGAATCCAATTCCCTCCTCATCTTCTTTTGCATACAAATCACATAAGAGACGATGCACCTTTGCAGGAAGAAGCGTATGGTACCAGATAATAGTCTCATAATCATCAATTAACTCAGGTTCAACTCCTTCATAGAAAGTATCTTTTATGAATTGATTCGTCTGTTGGGAGTATTTCATTACCAGTTTATAGAGAGGATGGCTAAAGAGTTGTTCCTCTCTTTTTCTTTGTTTTTCGTATTGGTCATCGTCAATTTGAGAAAGATCGATATCTTTCTCTTCTGCCCATTTTTGAATAAGTTCCCTTGTTTTCTCAAAATTTTCTTTGACATCCTCTAATACAACATCCCAATCATAAGGGTCTTTACCACTGGCTATATGTTTTAATTCTCTAGCAAACTCATCCTGATAGACCTTGCATCTATTTGTGGTCTCCGGTGGACATCTCTCGCACCAGCGGTCACAGAAATTATAGGGCGCTCTTTTCTCAAATTCGGCGTTTTCTTTTCTTATTTTTTGCAATTTTAATTTCATTTTTCTGCTTGTGCTTAAGTAATTTTCCTTGAAAAACCTATCTTAACCACGGATTATACGGATTATAATTTGCTGAATTTTAAGGGGCCATAATTGTGTTAATCTGTGAAAATCTGTGTAATCTGTGGTTTTTCAGGAGTAACTAAGTATGTTCGCCAGTCCTTACGCAAGCCTCTTGGACTCTTAGGCTATGAACTTTTAGGCTATTGTCTACGAACATATTTACCCGCTATGGCTGTCACTCGCATTGTTTCTGTAGTATTATTGCAATAAAGGATGGCTAAATTAGACAATGCCTGTTTTTTCTTCAATCTAACTTGATTTTCTACCCTTTGCCACGCTACGAATTCAGTCCATAAACCTAACCGTTTTGTGCCTTCATAAACACCTAAATTTGTCAAACGATATTTTTTAGAAACGAACAGAGAAAATAAGAGTGCTGGGAGAAGTGCGATAAGAGGTCCGAGCATTTCTTTCAAGATTTTCTGAAATCCCCGTCCGGATTTAACAAAATAGAAAAAGGCGGCGACAGCGACAATCAGAATGATGATAAAAATAATTTTCCTCTTTGCTGGTGGACGGTAGGTCCATTCCATTTCTACGACTTCATTTGACAGGTGAGACGCCTGTCCTACTTTCGCTGGCGAAGGAATTGGAATGTTAAATATCATTTCGTCTCCTGTGTAGAAAAGTAGCAGGTGGAGAGCACTCGTTTCTCGCTACTCTCTACTTATTTCTTTAAGTGCCTATATAACCATAGGCCAATTAGTATCACTATCCCTATACCGATTACCAAATCAGCTCGGTGAAAGAGAGTTCTAATAGTCATCCAATGTTCACCTAATTTCAAACCTACAAAGGCTAAAGCCAGACACCACGGGAATGAACCAATAAAAGTGTAAAGTAAAAATTTTGGAAAATGCATCTTAGCAATACCAGCCGGCAATGAAATGTAAGTGCGAATTACTGGTAACAACCGAGAGAAAAAAATCACCCAGTCTCCATATTTGTCAAACCAGCGATCTGCCACATTTAAATCGTGGTGTGAAATCAAAACATATTTTCCGTATCGCTCAATAAACGGTCGCCCACCATAGATACCCACGACATAAGCCGCTGCTGAACCGACTACACAGCCGAGGGCGCCAGCCACTCCCGTCAGCCAGAGATTAAATTGTCCCTGAAAGACGAGATATCCAGAGAACGGCATAATCACTTCGCTCGGCAAGGGGATACAGGCGCTTTCAATACTCATACAGATAACAATGCCACTGTAACCGAGTGTAGAAATGACGCTGATTATCCAGTGTCCAACGATTTCCAAGATTGTGGTAATCATTTATCTCACTGCTTCACAGGTTCTATTGTAGCCGTCCCGATGTAACATCGGGGCGATTTATCAAGCGGATGTCAAATAAGCAGTATCATCCCGACGTGGTCGGGATTCGTAGTAATCGTGGTATCGCCTTCGGCTCGAAAAAGAGTTTCCTGCGAGTGAAACGATCCTGCGTCTCCTGCGAACGAAGTAATCTAGCGTTTACTGCGAGTCCGCCTTAGGCGGACAATCCTGCATCTCCTTCGATTTTTTCCAACCAAGCTTTGGCTCCAATTTTTTCAAAAAGTTCACTTGCCTTTTGCAGATATTCTTCTGATTTGTCATCAAATTGGACAGGAACAAGCCCTGTCCCTACAGTTTTGATTGATTGGGCATAATAATAATACGCCTTGGCGATTTCAAAAGGTTGTTTTAATTCCTCAAATATTGAGATAGCGGATTTGAATTTATCGCCTGCCTCTTTAAATTCCCCTTTATTAAGAGGGGTCAGGGGTGTCTCAGGCAAGGATGCCTGTTCTACCATAATCCTTGCTTGCAAAAGCAATACCTCTGCCTTGCCAGATTTTGAATTCAATTCTTCAGCAAGTTTGAGGGCTGTTTCTGCGTAAGTTTTCGCCTTACGCTCTACGCTATACGCTTTACGCCCTACGGTCTCCGCGAGTATCAACTCCCCTAACGAAACATAAACCCTCCGCAAAACCTCTTTCTCACCAATTTCCCTTGCAATCTTTTCGGCATTTATAAGATATTCCCTTGCCTTTGTAAAATCCTGCAATTCAATATAACTCCTACGGATTCGGACATTTCATTTCTTATGTTTTTCTACCT
>JBFLXN010000182.1:0-5182 GCA_040755715.1 Candidatus Edwardsiibacteriota bacterium | reverse complement strand
CCGACTTGTCGGGGGACAAGAGAAGAACAAGCCCAGAAGGCTTAAACGCTTGTCAGTGTTGATTTTCCTTCACTCCGTTCAGGATAAATCGTGCCAATTTTAGACAAAATTTTAACAAAGTCGTGCTAAGTATAATGTTCGGCAGTATGAAATAAGATAAACCTATGTGATATAAGGATACACAGAAATTTGTGTCGCACAAATGAATTTCAATAAATTTCTATCAATTTCCATAAGTTTCTCTAATCATTTCGTGCTTTCGTGGATGTCTATCCCAATCTGGCTCTCAGTCTTAGATGTGGTCCACCGGAAGAGACCCGAACATATTCTTTGTGTCCCTTACCGCAAAGTCCCCCACCTTCCAGAGAAAAATCTTCTCCTACCGCCTTGATGTTTTTGAGAAGGTCGGGAACATATCCCGTAATCATTGTGGGAGAAAATATTTTTCCAGTAAATCTTCCGCTTTTGACTTCTCTGCCTCTTTTCACTTCTACCTGAATTCCCCAATTCTTTGGATCTTCCATTCCACTGCTTGCTTTTTCCAGATAGATTCCCTCTTCAAGACTATTTATCATTTCTTCAATCTTGCTTTCTCCTTTAGCAAAGAAGGTATTGGACATTCTGGCATAGGTTTTTCTGGCAAAACTTTCTCGGCGACCATTGGCACTGCGAGGAACTCTTAATGCAGATGCCGAATAGAGGTCTGATAATCCCCGCAATAAGACTCCATCTTTGATAATGATAGTGGGGGTTGCCAATTCACCTTCGTCATCAAAAAAGTAGCTACCGTTCTCCCCTAATAGTGAAGGGTCGTCAATCATCGTCACCAAAGGGGAAGCGATTCTTTTACTAATGTAGTCTTTGCCTTTAGCCCGATTTTTCAAGAACATATCTAACTCTACCCCATGTCCAAAGGCTTCGTGAGCAATGGTCCCGGAAACACTGCTATCAGCAACAACTTCATAAGTGCCAGGCGTAATCTTTTCTGCCTGGAGAAGTTCCAAGGCTCTATTCTTAAGTTTATCAATCTCTTCTTCTTTAATTTCTGTTGTCTCCCAACCGGCCATTTTCGCTTTTATCAGCCAGTCATACTCCATCCTTTGACCATTGCTGACAAAGATGACCAAAGCGATTTCTGTTCGCAGAAGCTCTTGAGATAAAAGGCGAGTGCGATTAGCAAAGATTTTTTCCTCACAGACTTCCTGATAACTAACTCTAGCATTGATAATTCTCTTGTCTAATCCTTGCAATTCTGCCTGTAGTTTTTTAAGTCGAGAAAACTTCTCCTGTAAAGGCATTCTTCGTGGGTCAATCTGGCAAGTTGTGTGGGAATCTTTGACCAGTGGTTCTCCTGGATTGATTTTAATTTTGCCTCTCTGGAGATAGACCTCTTCTCGCAATCTCTTGGCTTCTTTAAGAAGTTCTCTCTCTTCTACACTGCTGAAAGCTCTCTCCTCAAAATAAAGACCATTGAAGGCGGTAAAAACCGTGCCAACCGTTGGAATAATTTCCGAAATTCTCTGTTCTTGATTATCAATGAAGATAGCGTTTCCCTCACTGGCTGTGACCAAGGCTGAGGCATAGGGAATTTTTTTCTCCAGAGAAGCAATAATTTCGGGGAGAATTTTTTTAATTCTTTCTTTTTGCATTTTAGGGGGTCCTCTCTCAAGTCAACACTTATTCTTTTTGGTTCTCAATTCTTGGGCTAAAGAGATTGCCTCTTCAGTAGAAAGATAGATTGTGCGAATTGTCGGAGCCGTTCCCCGGGAAAAGCGAAAGGAACCCTCTGACCAGGAAAGGATGTGTTTCAATGCGGTGAGTCCGACATAATTTCTACAGGTGGCGTGGACCGGTTTGCCCTCAGCAAACCAGAGCAAACCCGATTCTTCACTGCAACGAACCTCCAGTGAGCCGGATTTCTTTGTCGTAGCAAAAAATCCCATCAACACTGGGAATGGAAAATCACTTATTCTGCCCTGCATTTTTAATTTAGCATTTGTCAAAACTTAACCACAGAGAACACAAAAAATCAAGACTCATTGCAAATTGCAAAATTAGCAATTAGTCCCGATAAATATCGGGAATAATTTTACATTGATAATTCCTGAACCTGTCAGGAACAGGTTTTGAAATGAATTTCTCTGTGCTCTCTGTGGTTTCATGTTTTCTCCTCTTTTCCCTTAATCTTTTTAGAGACTGTCAAACCAAGGACAGAGAGAATAACAAATAACATCGCCCCCACTAAAATTTTGGTGAGAATTTCTTGTGACTTATTTCCTAAAAATATGCCCAGCCAAAATAAAACTGCATTCCAGATTAAAGCGCTGACCAATCCTTCCCAAATTACCTTGCTCCATTTTGTCTCACTTAGCCCCGCCGCCACAAAAATGAGTGGCCTGATACCTGACAAAAATCTATTGCTGAGCAATAATAAATCCTCATATAAACCAAAATGTCTTTCTAGATCTTTTACTCTGTCTTGAAAAAATTTTTTCCTCTTTAAAAAAAGCACCTCTTTTCCTTTTTTAAGTACCAGATAATAAAGAATCAAAACACCACTAACGGAACCACTAACAATACTTAGATAACTCAACACCAAATTCAACTTACCTTGGGAGACAAGATATGCGGCAAAAAGGGTAACCACATCTGTAGGCAATGGTGGAAACACGCTTTCAGAAAAGGCAATAGCAAAAAGTAGAGGATAGACTAAGAGACCACTTTCTAATATCGCTGATACCAGTTTCACAAAAAACTGTTCTATGGTATTCTCCCTCTTTAGGAAAGTCAGGCGCTTGATGTATCGCGGGCAGAAGCCCGCTCCCACAGGCAGAAGTAAAAGTATTCTTTTTACATTCCTTCTATCAGCACCACGGCGTAGGCAGTGATTCCCTCACCTCGTCCGGTGAATCCCATTCCTTCGTTTGTCTTAGCTTTAATGGAGATTCTTTCACTCGGAGTTTTTAGGATACTTGCCAATTTCTCGCGCATTTCCCAGACAAAGGGAGAAATTTTTGGCTGTTCGGCAATCACTACAGCGTCTATGTTTATCAACTTACCACCGGTCTTCTCTAAAAGATTTCTTACTCTTTCTAAGATAGTGCAACTGGAAATGCCCATCAGTTCTGGTTCAGCATCTGGGAAGTGATGTCCCAAATCTCCAGCTGCCATTGCTCCTAAAATTGCATCAGCGATGGCATGAATTAGAACATCAGCATCTGAATGTCCCAAGAGTCCTTTCTCAAAGGGAATCTTTATTCCTCCTAAGAAAAGCTCCCTTCCTTCTACCAGACGGTGGGCATCATAACCTAGCCCTACCCGCATATCAAACCTCCTCCTAGTAAAATTAAATATTAAATATCAAAAATCAAATATACAAAGATTTTATCGGGTTGTTTTTGTGCTTTTATGCTTTTGATTTTTGATATTTGATATTTGATCTAGTATTGCTTCCGCTAAACGGAAATCTTCTAAGGTAGTGACCTTAATATTTTGAATTGAGCCGAGAACAATTTTGATTCTTACCCCTAAATTTTCTACTAAAGACGCATCGTCAGTAGCATAATAGCCTAATGCACTGGCTGTCTCGTAGGCTTTCCGAATTAACGAATATTCAAATGCCTGTGGTGTTTGAATTCTCCATAATCTTGAACGATCTACGGTGCGAATGAAAAACTTACCCTCAGCTTTCTTAACAGTATCGGTCATCGGAATAGCCGTTACAGCGGCTCTGAATTTGATTGCCTGTTTCACTACTTCATTAATCATCTCTCTCGTTACAAATGGACGGACACCATCATGAATTACTACAATTTTAGTATCATCTGATAACGCCTTCAATCCTTGAGAAACAGAATCCTGTCGTTCCTTTCCTCCTTCAATCAGAAGAATTTTTTTTCTCCCGCATTTCAACTTAGCTACCACTTTCTTTTTCGTGTAATTAATCATTCCCTTGGGGACGACCAAAACAATTTGTTCAATTATTGAAGAATCAATAAATGTCTTGAGCGAATAAGTCAGCAAGGGGCGACCACCCAGATTGAGAAACTGTTTCACCTGTTTTGCGGGAGTCGCCCCTGCCATTCTGTTTCCCTTACCAGCGGCGCAAATGATTGCAGATACTCTTTCAAATCCCCCCGTCCTCCCTTTCCTAAAAAAAGGGGAGGATTCGGGGGGATTATTTTTGTTTCCTTTGTCCTGCCGTGGCGGAATGAATATCTTTGACATTACTCCTCTTCCTCATAGGTTTGAGATGGAGTCCGCCGAATGAGTCTTGTTACTTTTGGTTTAGCAAAAACCATTTTGCCCGCGCTGGTCTGATGCATTCCTGTAACCGCTACTGTTATAGTTCTTCCGATACTGGCGCCTCCTTCATCCACCACCACCATTGTTCCGTCTTCCAGATAGCCCACGGCTTGGTCTTCATTTTTCCCGCGCTTCACTAGGTAAACCTTGAATTCTTCACCAGGCAAAAAGATTGGCTTTACTGAATTTACCAGATCGTTGATGTTTAAGACTTTCACGCCGTGCAAACCAGCTACCCGGTTAAGATTATAATCGGTGGTGATAATTTGGGCTCCCTTCTGCTCGGCTAATTTCAAAAGTTTAGCATCTATTTCTCTAATATCAGGAATTTCCGTATCATCAATCAATACTTCATTTTTTTTCTCTTCCTGAATTTTCTTCAAAATTTCTAAACCTCTTCTTCCTCTGGCCCGGCGAACAGGGTCTGGCGAGTCAGCAATATATTGTAATTCACGCATAATAAAACGGGGCACAATCAAAATTCCCTCAAGAAAGCCTACTTCACAGACCTCTGCAATCCGACCATCAATAATAGCACTGGTATCTAAAATCTTTAAAGTTTCTCGAGGCATTGGTCTAATGAGCAAAAGTGCTACTAAAACCCCCACCCCAAACAGTGCACCTAATCCGCTTAAGAGAAGACCCATCGGCTTTAATAAAAATAAACCCGCTAAAAATCCCAAACTAAATAATGCCAGTAGCAGAATGAGCCGTAAAGAGAATTTCATTTTTTCACCTCCTTTCATGACGCTGTACTGTTCAATACAAGCCCTTTTTTAAAGCTTGAAATTTCTCTAAGCCGATGATATAATTACAATTGGATAAACTTAATGTTTACCCCCACTAAAAAAGGAGGTTTGTATGCACTATATCATCG
>JBFLXN010000181.1:0-5291 GCA_040755715.1 Candidatus Edwardsiibacteriota bacterium | reverse complement strand
CCCGACTTGTCGGGGGACAAGAGAAGAACAAGCCCAGAAGGCTTAAACGCTTGTCAGTGTTGATTTTCCTTCACTCCGTTCAGGATAAATCGTGCCAATTTTAGACAAAATTTTAACAAAGTCGTGTTTTTAGTTCAGAGTCAGAGATTTTTCTTACTCATAACTCCGAACTCATAACTCACAACTATCTTAACCTTGTCTCTGTTTGTGTCTTGGGTTTTTGCAAATAACACGCAATACTCCCTTCCGGCATACTAATTTGCAATGATTACAAATAAGTTTCACTGAAGCTCTAACTTTCATGAGAGTATTCTCCCTATTTTACTTAAACCGATAAATAATCCTGCCTCTACTCAAATCATAAGGTGAAAGTTCTACTGCGACTTTATCGCCTGGCAATATCTTAATAAAATGCATCCTCATCTTCCCAGAAATATGTGCTAGGACCCGATGTCCATTAGGCAACTCTACCCTAAACATTGCATTAGGTAAGTTTTCTATCACTGTTCCTTCTACTTGGATTGCTTTCTCTTTAGGCATATTTTGCTATTCGCTGTTGGCTTTTTGCTTTCAGCTTTTTATTATTTGTCTCGTAAGTATTTTGGGCCCCTCTTCAGTAATTACCACAGTTTCCTCAAAATGTGCAGAGAGAGAACCATCTTTAGTAACAACTGTCCAATTATCACCAAGTGTAATTACTTCAGAGTCGCCTTGATTCACCATTGGTTCAATAGCCAATACCATTCCGGATTTAAGTTTTGGCCCCATACCCTTTTTCCCATAGTTTGGCACCGGTGGTTCTTCATGCAAAGCTATACCAATACCGTGTCCACAAAGAGCTCTTACCACTGAAAAACCAGCTGTTTCCACCATTGATTGAATAGTATGAGAAATATCAAAAAGGCGATTCCCTACCACTGCCTGTTCAATCCCTTTTTTCAAAGCCTCTTGAGTGACTTCCAGCAATTGCCTGGCCTCGGGAGAAATCTCTCCTACAGCATAAGTCCTCGCCGCATCGCCATAATAGCCGTCTTTAAGAACACCGATATCAATTCCCACTATTTCTCCCGGTTCAAGTCTTCGCTCTCCGGGAATTCCGTGAACCACTTCTTCGTTAATGGAAATGCAGACAGCTCCTGGAAAACCGTTGTATCCCTTGAAAGCGGGGTAACCTCCTCTCCGTCTAATGATTTCTTCGGCTTTTCTCTCTATTTCTTTTGTTCTAACGCCTGGTCTAATGAGTTCTTCAATGACTGAGAAGGTTTCCTCAACAATTTGACAACTTCTTCCAATTTTTTCTATTTCTTTTTCAGAACGCAAGATAATCACGGCACAATGGCCATCATTTGGGCAAAGACTTCTTGGGGACTCAGCTCACCATTGATGGGTAAAACTATTCCTTTTTTCTGATAGAATCTCAACAATGGTTTGTTTTGTTTTCTATAAATTCTCAGTCGTTCAATAATTGTTTCTATTTTATCATCGTGTCGGATAATCAATCTCCCCCCACAGCGGTCACATCTCCCTTTCTTTCTTGGAGGGTTCGTCTTTAGATTGTAAAGTGTTTTGCAGGATTCACATACCAATCGGGAAGAAAGTCTTTGAAAGAGTTTTTTTTCTTTTACTTCAATATAAAAGACACATTCAATCTTTGTATTATGTTTTGCTAAAATTTCGTCCAGTTTCTTTGCCTGATTTATCGTCCGTGGAAAACCATCTAAAATGAAACCTTTTTCTGTATCCTCTTTTTGTAATCTTTTTTCTATCAGTTGACTCATTATTTCATCTGGAACCAGTTTCCCTCTTTCCATAATTTCTTTGACTGCTTGACCCAGTTCATTTTGCTCTTGCACGGCGTGGCGAAGAATATCTCCGGTGGAAATATGAGGTATGGAGAACTTTTTACTAAATTGGATTGCTTGTGTTCCTTTACCAGCTCCAGGTGGACCAAGCAGAACTATCTGCATCTTAGTTGATAGTTTATAGTTTGTGGCTTGTGGGATTGCGACCTAGAAAGATTAGAGAGCATCTTTGCTATGATTTCTGATTCATTATAGAGTCATCAAACATATCTTTCGTTAGGTAACCGCTATCCAGAGCCACGAACAATTGAATCACCAATTTATACAGTAAACCAAGAGAAATTTGGATATACCGTCTGAAATCGGTTTTGCTGAACCTACTCTGCTTCCTTCAGCAATGCTGGAGAAAATGGAAATCGCACTCTTTCTTGTATGTTGTGTCAAACCGAAGCATTCTCCTTCCCTTAACTATCAACTATCTACTATACACTATCAACTACATTCTTCCATATCTTCCCGAAATTTTCCCCTTTTTGATAAATCCTTCGTAGTGTCGCATTAAGAGGTGTGATTCAATTTGTTGTAATGTATCCAAGGCAACGCCGACGATGATTAGAAGCGTAGTGCCACCAAAATAAAAGGGGACATTGGCCGCCGCATAGAGAACAGTAGGCAAAATGGCTATCAAAGCGAAAAAGATAGCTCCTGGCAGAGTGATGCGGGTTAAGACCTTATCTATATATTCGGAAGTTTTTTGACCAGGTCTAATTCCTGGGATAAACCCACCGTATTTTTTCATATTCTCTGCTAACTCCACGGGATTAATGACGATGGCTGTATAAAAATAGGCGAAGAAGATAATTAACAGTCCATAAGCTACATTGTAAACTACCGAGTGAGGTGAAAACCAGCCTGCAATTACTTTCATACTTTCGCTTTTCATAAAGGTGGCTAAAGTTCCGGGAAAAACCAAAAGACTGGAAGCAAAGATGATGGGAATTACCCCTGCGGTGTTGAAACCTAAAGGAATATAGGTGCTTTGTCCACCGTAAACTTTGCGACCGACGATTCTTTTGGCATATTGCACCGGAATCTTTCTGGCTGCCTGGGTCATTAGAACTACGGAGGCGGTGACTAAAAACATAACCACAAAAATGAAGATAAGTGGCACGAGCTGCAGTGCCCCCCCCCGCCACATTGTATAGGTTTGCATAACATAGCTGGGAATCTCATCCAGACAACCAATAAAGATAATCAGAGAAATACCATTACCAATGCCTCTTTCCGTAATCTGTTCGCCCAGCCACATTACAAAAATGGTTCCTGAGGTCATCGTCAACATCGTCAGCAATTTGAAACTTATACCTGGATGTGGCACTACCGGCACCCCACTGGGGGCTAAACTCTCCAGGAAACTACTAATGCCTAAAGATTGAATCATTGAAAGAAGGACAGTGGCATAGCGAGTATATTGATTAATCTTTCTCCGTCCGACTTCGCCTTCTCGCTGTAATTTTTCTAAATAGGGAAAGACAGCACCTAATAGTTGCATGATAATAGAAGCAGAGATATAGGGCATTATGCCTAGGGCGAAGATTGTTGCTCGTCTCAAATTGCCACCCACAAAGAGGTCATACAGACCGAAGAAGGTGCCGCGTGCCTGGCGAAAGAACTCGGCTAAAGCGGCGGTATTAATGCCGGCTGAAGGAATATGTCCCCCTAAACGATAGACAATCAACAGCCCCAAAGTAAAGAGAATACGTTGACGCAACTCCGGAATGCGAAACACATTGGTTATTTTTTCAAACATAAGACAACCCTCACTTCGTTCGGGAATGCAAAATATAAATATCTCCGAAGGAGTCCGATACTCAGACTCTTCGGAGTCATCGGACAAAAATCAAAATTGCAAACCAAAAGTCAAATATTTTAAAAACATTTTTGGATTTTGATTTGTCATTTTGCATTTTTCCGCTAAAATGACGGACGGATCCGCCTTAGGCGGAAATTTTTGATTTTTGAAATTAGATTAAGATTGCTTTCCCTCCTTGCTTTTCAATCTTTTCCAAAGCTTGTTTGGAAAAAGCCTGCGCTTGCACTTGGAGAGGCTCTTTTATTTCCCCCTCACCTAAAATCTTCACGGGTAAATCCAGTTTCTTAATTAGTCCTTTCTCTCTTAATACTTCGGGAGTAATTACTGTTTGGGGAAGGCATCTGTTTAATTCTTTCAGGTTTACGATTTGGAATTCTCTCCTGAACTTGCTGGTAAATCCTCGCTTGGGCAATCTTCGTTGTAATGGCATCTGTCCTCCCTCAAACCAGGGAGGAACTTTACTTCCTTTCCCAGCTCTTGCCTTTTGTCCTTTATGCCCTTTGGTAGAAGTTCCTCCGTGTCCTGACCCTTCACCACAGCCGAGTCGTTTCTTCTTTTTTACGGCACCCTTAGCTGGTCGCAACTCACCAAGTTTAATCATTTTTTCCCTTACCTATTTTTGAGGTTTCGTAATCCGCAGATTACGCTGAAATTCCTCTGCGAATCTATCATTTTCACACTACAGGATTTTCTCAACCTTTAGTAAATGCTCTACTTTTTTTATCATTCCCCTAATTTGGGGTGAATTCTCGTGAATTACGCCTTGATGTAATTTCTTAATGCCTAAAGCCCGAATCGTTTGTTTCTGGTTTTCTCTACGATTAATAGCGCTTCTGATTTGTGTAATCTTTAGTTTTCCAGTCATTTCTCCCCCTCACTAATTCATTTTACTTTCTGGTTTCGCAGAGATTGTTTCTACTGTCAAACGACTATCGTCTCTTAATTTTTCTTCTGTCTTATTTCTTTCTTTAATAACTTCTTCTGGCAGACGAAGTTGGGAAAGGCCATCAAGTGTGGCTTTGACTAGATTATGAGGATTATTAGACCCGAGGCTTTTTGTTAAAATGTTTTTGATACCACAGGGTTCTAGAACTGCTCTGACCGTATTTCCGGCGATTATCCCTGTTCCCGAAGAAGCCGGTCTTAAAACGACTTTACTTGCCCCAAATTTGCCTAATACTTGATAGGGAATAGTTCCATCCACTATTGGCACTGGTCTAATATTTTTCTTGGCTTGTTCAGTAGCTTTACGGATGGCTTCAGAGATTTCCTTAGCCTTGCCTAATCCTACGCCTACATAACCATTGCCATCGCCCACGCTCACCAGAGCGGTAAAACCGAACCGTTTCCCTCCTTTCACTACTTTTGCTACCCGATTGATGTCTATGATTTGTTCAGTCAATTCACCTAAACTTGCTAAATCAACCTTCGGCAACTTAAACCTCCTTTCAAGATAAGCCTCGTCCCGATTTTATCGGAACTCGGTAAGTAGTGCTATGTCGCATTAATTTTTGACAGGATGAGGCCTTTATTTTTAGGAAATAAGTTGTTTTTTAATAGCCCCGACCTTTAGGTCGGGGTTGAAAGAGACCCACTCCCTCCTGTTTCCCCCTCTC
>JBFLXN010000180.1:0-5328 GCA_040755715.1 Candidatus Edwardsiibacteriota bacterium | reverse complement strand
GAAATTGCAAGGAAAAAGAAAATCTACTTTTAACCTTCAAAAAAAGCAGTTTTTTCTTTTCTGTAAATACATTGCGGAAAAATAACTTACAAAACAAAGCAAGATTTTTTGAAGAAAAATTAAAAAACTCTTGACAAGAGATACGAAATTGTGCTAAAATTTATTTGTTTCTTATATAGTCAGATTGCTGAGCAAAACAAGATTTATTTGAGAGGAATTTCCCAAAATGGCCAATTATAGCAACTCTCTCTCTCTCTCGTAGTACTATTGGTTTTAACACTCCTGTAGTGAAGAATCTTATTGATTTTAGCGCTACCACAAGGAAGTATTTTTGCAAGCATAGGGGTAGCGTTTGTTTTTGTCTGTTTCCCTCATGCGTTTATCCGTGGATACGAAAATTTCCTTAGAGTTTCCCCTCTGTTTGACAGGGGGATATAAATGGTCAGACACTTTCACCCAGCCCGTTTTGGGCTGGATAATCAATCAACATAGGATTTTTCAAAGAAGAAGGGAGAAAAATGAAAAGACTAACTTTAGCTATTGGACTATTAGTCCTCTGGAGTAGTGTAGCTATTGCCTGCCCACTGGCGCTTCAACCGCCACCTACGGAGCTAACTGGATACACACGATATGATTCCGCCATCGCAGCCGCTACGGTTTGGTTGGAACAAGTCAAAGCATTCTTCGCAGCGGGTGGCGGTGAATTTAGGAATGAAAACGGCCGCACGGCGATAATTAACAAGATTGAAGCGACATTAGAAATGCTAAAAACTGGTAATACCAATGGTGTCATCCATAAACTTCGGAACGATATTCAGGAGAGGTTGAATGACTGGTTGGTTGAGCCGCAGGTATTAGGTGGTTGCCTACTCGTCGAGTTTGCCGCATACATTCTTGAAAATCCACAATATGCGGCTTACTATGTAAAACCATTTCCACCGAATATCACCCTCATTAGCATAGGCGTTCACTGTTGGGCGCGCCGTATTGACGGCTGGGATATTGGTTGTGAAATTTATATTAAGTAGTGAGCTAGTTCTGACTTCCCAAAGTGGGCAAGCCTCTTATTTTTGCGCGTGCCCACTTTGGGAAAAATCCAGTTTGTAGCAAATTTTTGGTAATTGCACTTTGAAAAGAGGAGAAAAGGACATGAAAGAATCTAGAGAAGTCATAGGTTTGAGCACTATTTTAATATTGTTTACAATGGCTGGTTGCACCATCCGACTTCCCGTGCCGATAAAGCGCAAGGATACGTCTTCGATGCGCAAACCCGAAGTGGTATGGCTTTCTGATTCTATTAAAGTGGAGAAACATCATCTAAAAGATGATTTTGACTGTTTGAATAAAATGGTTGGTAAAGTCTTTAAGATGCAAATAAATGAACTTCGCTTTGATGTAAAAGCTAAAAACAAAGAGGGGAAGCCCATTGAAGGGGTCAAGATAACCATAACCGTCAAGGATAGCACGCAGGTTCCATTGGTTTATTTTACTGGAAAAGATGGAAGCCGAAGTTTTGTGTTAAATCGTTCAATGCTAATGATGGACCCAATTTGCACAATTGAAGGCGGTTGGAAGTATGAACTTGGAGCAGATTTTACAGGAGTAGGAGAGGTAGACACGATTGCGAAGGGTATGACACAGGCTTTTGCTGTTTCTATAGAAGACAAAGGAGTTATCAACAGTCAAGATAGTCTAAGAGTTTATTATCCCACACAGGCAAGAGCAAAAGCAGATACAATATTAGCCGACCTTATAAAGCAAAAATACCTGATCACCCGGAAATTCGGATTAGAACCTATACTTCCATGGGGAATTGTGCTATGCGAGGAATCAGGGTTACTATCGTGTTCCATAAAAAACATCTGGCCATACTCACTTAAAGAAAAAGCCACCGATGAAATATCTGAATTTAATATTCACGAATGGACTGAACAAACCTTAATTTCTGCAATCCCAGCTTTGCGCAACGACAGAGCAACTCGGTGGGTAGCGGATGGCTTAGCGCAGATTGCACTTCATTGGTGGACAAAAGAGCATCTTTCAAAGAAAGAATGGGGTGAGTTTAACAGCCAAGGTATAACCTTTATGAAGGCGCAGCTAGACATTGGTATAAAGAAATACGACCTGCGGAAATGGGTTTTGAAACATTACAAAGCCGAGGAGGACTTTACCGAAGTAAAGCCAATTTCAAAAGAAGAAAAACTGGGGTATTATATTGTTTCTTATTTCTGGTTGAAAGTGATTGAGAAATCAAGCGAAGAGATAATACCTAAATTTGTTAACGAAGCACAAAAGATGGAAAAAGCAAAGCACAACGATTTGATCAAATTATTATCAAAACTTGCCTGTTTGGATATAAAGAAGATGTTAAAAGTTGATGTAGCAGAGGCAATCAATTATTTTGAAGGATTACAACAATGATGGAGTCTGCTAAGCAAATTAGCGATACCATAGAAAGAATCAAAATTCAGAAAGCCTTAGTATATGTGAACCCACGTCGAGTAATCTATCATTTGTTTTTAGTCACAGACACTCAGAACGAGTTTTTGTAAAATTTTTTCCCCAGAAAGAATTTTTATTTCTATACCTAAAATATAACAGGGCAATTTAGATTTCCATTCCTTGGGCAGGCGGACTTTATCCTTTTCCGTGGTCAATAATATTTCTGCTTGAGAATTCACTGCTTTTTCTTCTATTTTTGGGAGGTCTTCTATTTTATACCAATAGTGGTCAGGGAAGATTTCCCACCCAATAATGTTTGCTTGCAACGAATCTAGCGTGTTGCGGAAAGACAAAGGGTTGGCAATGCTGGAAAAGGCATAAAGCCTCTTAATTTTTAATTCTTCAAAAGAAATTTCTTTTGGTGAAACAAATTCTTTCAGTTTAACTGGCTGATAAACCGCCATAAAAACTTGGGCCTCTGGATTATATTTAGATAATTCGGTTGTAAGTTGTGCTATTTTTTCTTGAGAAGTGGAATGAGTTAGGATAAATATGTGAGCCCGCTTGAGGCTTTTTAATGGTTCTCGCAATGGTCCGCTGGAGAAAAGCCTTTTGTTACCAAATGGGTCATTCACATTGATGAGGACAATATCTAGGTCTCGCTTTAAGGCTCTATATTGAAAACCATCATCTAATAAAATTATTTCTGGCTGGAATTTCTCCCTGACTAATCTTGCTAATCCAACTCTATCCCTTCCTACCATTACTGGCACTCCGGAAAGATTTTCCGCCAGAAGATAAGGTTCATCACCTGCCTCTTGGCACGAAACTAAAACTCTTTCCCTATTAGAAACTACGGAAGACCGATATTCCCTTCTCTTGTAACCGCGGCTCAAAATTACTACTCTTTTCGCATTATCTCTAAGAAATCGGGCTAAATAAGCGATGAACGGAGTCTTGCCTGTTCCCCCTACAGTGATATTTCCTACACTAATCACCGGGATATTAAAAGAGTAAGATTTAAAAATATTCTGTTCATATAACCAGTTTCTAAAAATGATAATAGCGCCATAGAGAAAGGAGAACGGCAGAAGTAAAAACGATAATAATGATTTGTTCGCCCAGACTTTTTCTCGGATAAAGAGAGGTATTCTTTGTCTCATAACAACCGTTTGTCGGTCAACAATTGCACGATTCTCCTGGTAACACCTCTATTTTCTTCAAGCACCCTGAGAGAGGCTTTTCCTCTCTCCTGGCATTCTTCTTTGTTAGAAATCAATAGTGAAATTACTGATACTATATCCTCTGAATTTTTGACTTCAATTCCACTGCCACTGGTTTTGAGTTGGTTGGCGGCATCTTGGTTGTTATCCATATATGGACCAAAGAGAACCGGAATACCGTAAGCGGCTGGTTCCAGGGGATTATGACCACCTAAAGGCACCAGGCTTGCCCCAACAAACGCAAAATCAGCCAGAGCATAGACCGAAGCCAATTCACCAATACTGTCCAGTAATAAAATTCCGCATTCCGCATTCCGCATTCCGCATTCCGCATTCAACCTACTTTGCCTCAAAAATTGAAATCCTTTCTGTTTGAGAAGAGAAGAAACTTCATTGAATCTCTCCGGATGGCGAGGGGCTAAGATTAGAAATAGAAACGGAAACTTTTCCTTTAACATTTGAAAAGCCTGAAGAATTATTTCTTCTTCCCCAGAGCGAGTGCAGCCAGCCACAAAGATTTTTGCTTCCTCGGCAATACTAAATTGATTTTTAAGACTAGATTTATCCCTCATTTCTATTGGCATTGTCTCATATTTGAGATTGCCAACAACTTTAATCTTCTCTGGTTCTGCTCCAATACACTCAAATCTTTTGGCGTCCTTCTCTGTCTGGACAAAGAGGAAATCAAAATTTTTCATCACCTTTCTGAAAAAAAATCCAAAGCGTTTGTAGGAGGAGCAGGAGCGGTCTGAAAGGTGTCCGTTAATAAGCACTACCTTGCAAGAATAATGTTTTGCTATTCTTATTAAATTTGGCCAGATTTCTGTTTCAGCCAAGAACAAAATTTTTGGCCTAAAAAAAGAGAACAGACGACCGATTGCCCAAGGCAAGTCTAAAGGGAAGAGAAATAAGACATCGTAGTCCATTAAGGTCTCTTTTGCCTTTTTTTGTCCGGTAAAGGTCATAGTAGAGATAATTATCTTCTGAGGTGGATACAATTTCTTGATTTGAAATATTAGTGGTGGCAACATTCCAACTTCACCTACTGAAGCGGCATGGAGCCAAACAGGATTTTTAATATCTCTTTTGTGTTTTAAAGAATAAAGCCCCAGACGACCACACCATTCTGCAGGATGAATAAGGAGTTGCAAGAACAAATAGGGCGAAGTTAGAATAAAACCAAGTGTAATAAGAAGATTGTATAAGAAATACATACATAACACCAAGATATGCCTCACTTCGTTCGGCATATGATTACACAGATTAACGAATCGGTTTTATCCTTGCCCCGACATACCGTTGGGGTAAACGTAATCTGTTTTTTCCGCCAGAGGCGGATCCGCCGTTAGTGTGGCGGAAATCTGCGTAATCAAGACATTATTCAAATTTCTATACTTCAAAAAAAATAAAAGCCGAAAGGATGAAAGACAAAAGTAAACCCCGTTTAGAAATCGGAATAACATTTAGGTTACTACCTCAATTTCTAACGGGTAAATATACCATAATTCGCCACCGTTGTCAAGAATTTTGGTTAATACTGTCATTTAAAATTCAAAAGTGAACTCTTTTTAGCGAATTTAAAGTTCAAAAGTGAACTCTTAAACTGCTATAATCTAACCCAAAAAAGGAGGGTTTGGATTATGGCAAAACAGTTGCATAAGAA